>JAJTHO010000177.1 GCA_021297975.1 Alphaproteobacteria bacterium | reverse complement strand
TGCTCTCGAACAAAGAGATTAACCGGGCGGCTTTAGCCGAATATTACCTCACCCGCGCCTGCCGCGCCCCGAACACGGTGTTCAGCGATATTCATGAGCTAAAAGCCGGTGAGGCATTGGTTTTTGATCTCGATACCTTTGCGATTAAAAGCATCCGCCGCTGGGCACCCGTGCGCACCGCGTCTAGAACCATAACGGATGAAGCGGAAGCAATCGCGCTTCTAGACCGCGTGATTAATCAGGCTATTGACAGCCACTTAGTCGCCGATGTGCCGGTTGCAACGCTGCTATCAGGGGGTGTGGATTCCAGTTTGATCACGGCGCTGGCAGCGAAACGCAACCCGGATATCAACGCCTTTTCCTTGGGCTTTCGCGATACACGCTTTGATGAAAGCGGTTATGCGGCGGCGCTGTGCCAGAAGGCGGGCATCAAACACCATGTGCTAATGTCGGATGCGGCGGAATTTTTGGATGTGATTGAGCAATGGCCGCTCGTGATGGATGATCCGGTTGCCGATCCCTCCGCCGTGATGCTGTATAAAATTGCCCAATTTGCCCGCGATAAGGGGTTCAAAGTTGTGTTATCGGGCGAGGGCGCGGATGAGCTGTTTGGCGGGTATAACCAATATGGCCGCTTTAACCGGGCGCTCCAGTATAAAAACATTGGCCGCTTTATAGGGCTGTTGCCGCTGTTTGTAAAAACGGCGTTTCCGGCGAAAACGCGGCATGTGCATTATTTGAAACAGCTCACCACCGATCCGCATTATTACGGCACGGGTATGATTGTTGAGCCGTATTTGTTGGGGGATTTATGTCGAGGTGTAAACGGCACGGCATTCCCGAAAGTTGCCACCTTCTCCGATGCGCTGCTGTTTGATCAGGAAAATCGCCTCCCCGATGACCTGCTCACCCGCACCGACCGGGCGACCATGCATGCCTCTATCGAAGCGCGAGTGCCCTTCTTAACGCCATATCTGGGCGATGCGGCGGCGTCCATTGATACCGGGCTTTTGATAAAAGGCGGGGTGCGGAAATACATCCTTAAAAAATATTCTGAGGCCTCTGTGCCCTATGATAATCTATACCGGCCAAAGGTGGGCTTTGATTTGCCGCTGGCGGGCTGGTTTCGCGGCACGCTGAAAAGCTATGTGCTGGATAATCTCAGCAGCACCTGGCAGGGGGATTATCTGCATAAGCCAGCTTTACAAAAAATGGCCGATGAGCACATGAGCGGCAAGAATAATAATGCCGATAAACTTTGGGCGTTTGCGCTTTTGGAAAACAACGTGCGGCAGTTAAAACAGATTGTTTAATCTGCTGGATAGATAACGCGAGCAAAACACAACCCCCCCGCGGGCGCGGTAATCCCAGCCGCTGAGCGGTTTTTCGCCGCGAAAATATCCTCTAAATACGACACCGGCCAGCGTCCCAACCCCATCTGCACCATAGTGCCGACTAGATTGCGCACCTGATGATGCAGAAACGAACGGGCGGCGATGTGAAACACATAGCGGTCATCCGTGATATCCCATGCGGCGCTATCTATCGTTCGAACCGGGCTTTTCGCTTGGCAGTTTATCGCGCGAAAGCTTGTGAAATCATGCGTGCCGAGCAGCATAGAGGCGGCCTGATGCAGCGCCGCCGTATCGAGCGGCAGGGTGACATGCCAGGCGCGATTGCGCTCTAGAATCAGCGGCGCACGGCGCTGAATAACGGTATAGGTGTAATGCCGCTGCACCGCGCCAAAACGGGCGTGAAAAGTATCCGCAACGCGCTCACTGCGCAGCACCACCACCGGATGCGGCCTGATAAAATGATTGATACCGGCGGTGAGTTTTTCTTCCTGCCACTCGCCCGCAAGATCAACATGCACGACTTGCCCCGATGCATGAACCCCGGCATCGGTGCGCCCGGCGGCGATGGTTTTAACGTCCGCGCGCACTAGTTTTTGCAAGGCCATCTCCAGCGCGCTTTGCACCGACAGCGCGTTATCCTGCTTTTGCCAGCCGCAAAAAGACGTGCCGTCGTATTCAAGAGTGAGTTTAAAGCGCGGCACCGGGCACAAATCCTGTATAGCCGCGCAAAAGCTCATCGGCCGATTGCGGATTTTTTCCGGCGCGTTGCAGCTCTGTCAATCTTAAGCTGTCTACGCCGCAAGGAACCAGCAATTCAGCCGTGTTTAACACCCCCGGCACACCGGTTTTTCCCTTAACGAGTTCTGCGTCTAACACCTTAAACCGCGTTCCGTTGTGCTCAAAATACGCGCACGGCGCGGGGGCAAAGGCGCGAATCTGGCGCAGCAGCACGTCTGCGGGCTGCGTCCAATCCAGCCGCAGCTCGCGCTTATCAATTTTCGCGGCATAGGTGATGCCCGCATCGGGTTGTGCAATAGGCGGATAGGCGTCAAGATTGTCGAGCACCTTCAGCAGCAAACGCCCGCCCAGCGCCGCTAGCGCATCATGCACCGCGCCGCCGTTTAAGCCATCCAAAGATAGCGCCCCCGACAAGCGAACCGCCCCCGTATCAAGCCCCGCATCCATCTGCATAATCGCAACGCCGGATTCCGCATCCCCCGCAAGGATTGCCCGCTGTATCGGCGCCGCCCCGCGCCAGCGCGGCAAAAGCGATGCGTGAATATTCAAACAGCCAAAGCGCGGCGCATCCAAAATCGCCTGCGGCAGAATAAGGCCATACGCCGCAACAATCGCTATATCGGCATCAAAGGCGCTGAATTCTGCCTGAATCTCTGGGTTTTTTAGCGTAACCGGTGTTTTCACCGGAATCCCGCGCTCTGCTGCCCACAGCGCCGTTGCCGCCGGGGTCAGCTTCTGGCCGCGCCCGGCAGGGCGGGGCGGCTGGGCATAGACAGCTTTAATCTCGTGTCCCGCAGACTCCAGCGCATCAAGCGCCGGGATGCCAAAAGCGGGCGTGCCCATAAAAATCAGGCGCATCAGTCGGCAGACTCAAGGTTTTGCCGCGTCTTCAACAACTTGCGCAGGATGATATTCCGCTTTAAGGCCGAAATGTGGTCAATAAACAAAATCCCATCAAGATGGTCAATCTCGTGCTGGATACAGGTGGCGAGCAACCCCTCGGCGCTAAGTTCCTGCACAGCGCCCGTCTCATCCAGATATTTTACCTTCACCGACGCCGGGCGCACCACATCCGCATAATGCGTCGGTACGGATAAACAGCCCTCTTCATAGCGGCTATCCTCATCCGAAACCCACGTGATTTCCGGGTTGATAATCTTATAGATTTTTTTATCCTGGGTGTCTTCGCCGGGGTTCAGGTCTATCACCAGAACACGCTCAGAAATCCCCACCTGCGGCGCGGCGAGGCCAATCCCCTTGGCGGCATACATCGTCTCCAGCATGTCATCTAATAACTGGCGCACCCGGTCATCCACCGCCGGGACGGGCAGGGCTTTTTGTTTCAAAACCGGATCAGGGGCGGTGTGGATGGTGAGTATAGCCATAGGTGTCAAGCATAGCATTTTTATGCCCCTCGAATCAAGGGCGCGCTGTACCTTACTAAATCTGAGGTCATCCCGACCAAAGCCGCGTTAGCGGCTGCGTGGAGGGATCTCCTTTAGGATAAGAGGGAGATCTCTCCACTTCGCAAAACCATTAGGTTTTGCTGCGGTCGAGATGACAGCGTTTTTTTGAACGACTTTGATAAAGCAAAAAACATTGTGCGCTGTGTCTCTATGCGGCATAATCAGCAAAATAGGGGAGCAGTATGGAACTCGGCGTCTTCAGCATTGTGGTGCTGATTTTTGTGGTTATTTTGGTCTACAGCGCGGTGGTTACTGTCCCGCAAGGCTTCCAATACACCGTTGAACGCTTTGGCAAATATATCGAAACGCTGCGCCCTGGTCTGCATCTTCTCGTGCCGTTTATTGATAAAATCGGCGCCAAGGTGAGCGTGCAGGAACAGGTGATTGATGTGCCGTCGCAAGAGGTCATCACCAAAGACAACGCCATGGTCACCTGTGACGGCGTGGTGTTTTTCCAAGTGCTTGATATCGCTAAGGCCTCTTATGAAGTCAGCAACCTGTCGCTCGCAACCTTAAACCTCGTGATGACCAACATCCGCTCGGTCATGGGCTCAATGGATTTAGATGAGCTGCTCTCAAATCGTGAGCATATTAATGCCCGCCTCCTTGGTGTTGTCGATGAGGCAACCTCCCCGTGGGGCGTGAAAATCACCCGCGTTGAAATCCGCGATATCACACCGCCGCGCGATCTTGTCGAGGCAATGGCCAGCCAGATGAAAGCCGAGCGGCAAAAACGGGCGCAAATTCTTGAGGCTGAAGGGGTGCGCCAAGCGCAAATCTTAAAGGCCGAAGGGGAAAAGCAATCGGCCATTTTAGAGGCCGAAGGCCGCCGCGAGGCTGCCTTTCGTGACGCGGAAGCCCGGGAACGTGAAGCGCAAGCGGAGGCCAAAGCAACCGAATCGGTGTCACTCGCGCTCGCAGGCGGCAATGCCCAGGCAATCAACTACTTTATTGCGCAGGAATACGTGAAG
>JAJTHO010000146.1 GCA_021297975.1 Alphaproteobacteria bacterium | reverse complement strand
GTCGGCGCGGTTATCTTAAGCCAAAAGGCAGAGTTGCAACAAGAGCTCCTTACCCAAAGCGAAGTTGCGGCGCGGCATATTGCCAGCGTTCGGGCGAAGGCTTTGGCGGATGTTGAAAAAGCCGTTTTGGCGCTCGTGCCGATCGCGGCTGCACACGTTGTGGCAGATTTAAAAGTGACGAACGATAGTGCTGCGCCGGTTGTGGCGCAGGTACTCCGCGCGGCATAGGAACAATTATGGCGGATGCACAACCTCTTGTAAGCGGCGCAGCCAAAGCAGTTGAAGCGGCAAAGCCAGCGGTAAACGCGGTTGCGGATGCCGCTACGCACGCGGCGCATACTGCTGCCGCGCACCATGAAGGCGGGCTTGACCCCAAGATTGTTTACCTGATTGCCTTTGTTGTTTTTGTGCTGTTGGTTGGGAAAAAAGCTGTTTCTGCCTTTAAAGCGCAGCTTATAAGCTACCGCGATACCGCAACGCAGGAATTGGATGAAGCGCGGCGCTTGCGTGAAGACGCGGAAAAATTACAGCGGGAATACCAGCAGAAACTCGATAACGCCGAAGCCGATGCCGCCGAGATTGTTGCGAGAGCACGCGCTGAGGCTGACAGCTTTAAAGCGCAAGCGTTTAGCGAATTGCAAAAAGAAATGGAAGAGCGCAAGCGCGGCGCGGTTGAGAAAAACGCCCTGTTTGAATCGCTGATTCAATTCGAATTCCGCCAGAAGGTTGTGGATAACACCATCGCCAGCTTAGAGAAAATCTTGGAAGAGCGGAACGCAGCCGGACAGGCGGCACAGCTTAACCCGGCGGTGATGGCCGTGCTGGAGAACATCGCGGCGGATGCGGATTTGAAAAAGCAGGCGGCGTAGTTGTTAGAGTTAGAGTTTCACTAGCAACCGCTGTAAAAGTCTCGATACGCATGACCCTCACCCGATCTACACCCTGCGGGGTGTAGATCGACCTCTCCCTTTCAGGGAGAGGTGTATTCTTTATAATCCTGAATTATTTCCTTAGAAACATATGCTTGAAGTATACAAAGAACTCCCTCTCCCTCTGAGGGAGAGGGTCGGGGTGAGGGTAAAAACTTGTTCTATTGGGAATACTCCTTTTCCAAGAGGTTTCTATAGTTGCATTTTTCCTTATAGGCTTTGGCCGTCAAGAGTGTGGGGGTGTTCAACAAAAGTGTTGCTGTACAACGTCCCCATCCCACCTTACGTTTCCTGATGCCCTCCCGCCGCACTGTCATCCTCGCTGTACTCGGCACATTGTTTGCCTGTCTCCTCTGGTCGGGAAACTTTATCATCGCCCGCGGCGCGCACGACTGGATGCCGCCGATTGGCTTTGCGTTCTGGCGCTGGGTGGTGGCGTTTGTTGTGTTATACGCTTTATGCTGTCGCGAGATGCGCGCGGCGTGGCCGCGGCTTTTGGCCAACGCGCGGCTGCTGATACCCATGGGGATAGTGGGCGTTGCGCTGTTTAATACCCTTGTGTACGTCGGGGCGCGCTATACAACGGCGCATCATATTGCCCTTATTGCCACCACCGCGCCGGTGTGGACGCTGCTGCTGGCGGGCTGTTTGGGGCTGGAGACGTTCACGCGGGGTAAGGTTATCGGTGTTGCCTTCGCGCTTCTGGGGGCGGTGGTTATTTTGTGTCATGGCTCGCTTGCACAGCTGGCCTCGATGACGCTGAACAAAGGGGATGTGCTGGTGCTGCTCGGCTCGTTTTGCTGGGCGCTCTATTCGCTGGGGGTTAAGAAAAAACCAGCTGGTTTAGGGCAACTGCCGTTTTTAACGGCGCTGGTGGGGGTTGGCGTTTTGGCGCTGTTGCCGCTGTATCTTTATGAGAGCCTGTTTATAATGCCCGCGCCGTTTACGTTGCGTGCGCTGGGTATTTATCTCTATGCCGGTGCGGCGGCATCGGCGGCGGCGTGGCTGCTCTGGAATCACAGCATCGCTGTTATCGGCGCGATGGAATCAACGCTGCTGTATTACTCGATGCCGGTGTTTACCAGCATCCTCGCCATTCTGCTGCTGGATGAGCCGTTTGAGCTGTATCATGTGAAGGGCTTTGCGCTGATACTGCTTGGCATCCTCATTGGCAGCGGGCGGCTTAGTAATACCGCAGCTCGCGCACTTTCCCCCAAAAAACGCGGTACGCATAAAGTGTGTAGCCAATAATAAACGGCAGCACAAACAGCGCCCCTACCAGAATAATCAGCAGCGATTCCGGCGCACTGGCGGCCTGCCAGATGGTGAGCCGTTCGGGCACAACGTAGGGGAAAAAGCTGTAGGCAAGCCCTAGAAAGCCAAAGACATACAGCGCCGCGCTGCCCGCAAAGGGAACCCAGGCATATTTGTCTTGCGGCATGGGCAGCCGGCGCAGGATGCGATCAAGCCCGAGCACCACCACGGCCGATAACACCGGAATCGGCAGCAGGTATAAAAATTCTGGCATGGTGAACCATTTGCCAAAAATACGCTCACTCACCAGCGGGGTTATCAGGGACACCAGCGCCATGCCGCCCGCCGTGCCCCACAGGGCAACGCGCGTCCAGCGCACGGCGCGGCGCTGCAAATCGCCCTCGGTCTTCATAATCAGCCACGCCCCGCCCACAAGGCAATAGCCCGCCACCATGCACAGCCCGGCAACAAGACCGAAAACAATGCTGCTGAGGCCGCCCTCAAAACCAACGATGTATTGCGCCAGCATATACCCTTGGCACAGCGTTGCCAGCAGCGAGCCGCCGATGAACAATCTGTCCCACAGCCGTTTATGCGAATCCTGGGCTTTGGCGCGAAAATCAAACGACACCCCGCGCAAAATAAGCCCGCACAGCATCAGCGCCACCGGCAAATACAGCGCGGTTAAGATAATCCCATGTGCCGCCGGGAAGGCCACGAGCAGCAGGCCAACGCCCAGCACCAGCCACGTTTCATTTGCATCCCAGAAAGGCCCGATGGAGGCAATCATCACATCGCGGTCGCTATCCTCGCAGCGCCCCATCAGGATGCCCACGCCCAAATCATAGCCATCAAGGATGACATAGGCGAACATGGAAACGCCCATCAGAATAGCAAAAACAACAGGTAACCAGACTGCTTGTTCCATGTTAGGCCTCCGTTGTGTTCTGAGTGAGAATCTGGTGCGCTTCTGCTTGAAGCCCGGCTTTTCGCGCCAGATGAAACACTACGCTGATAAAGGCGATAATCAGCCCGATATAGAGCGCGAGATATAGCGTCAGACTGGTTGCCAGCATTGGGCTAGGCACGCTGGAGACCGCATCCACCGTGCGCAGCACCCCGTGCACCAGCCACGGCTGGCGGCCAATTTCGGTGGTATACCAGCCCGCAAGCGTTGCCACCCATCCGGCAAAGGTCATCCCCACCAGAACGCGCAGCAGCAGCGCGGGTAATGCTTTTCGCCGGTAAAGATACACGCATCCCAGCCACGACACCGCCAGCATGAGCAGCCCCGTGCCAATCATAATCCGAAAGGCATAAAACACCGGGGCAACGGGCGGATGGTCGGTGCCGAATTCATTCAGCCCCTTAATCTCCCCGTCCCATGAGTGGGTGAGAATCAGGCTGGCAAGTTTAGGTATGGCAATTTCCGCATGATTGGTGCGCAGTTCTTGATCAGGTATGGCAAACAACCTCAACGCTGCGCCGCGCTCTGTTTCCCAGATGCCTTCCATTGCTGCAACTTTAGCGGGCTGGTGTTCCAATGTATTCAGCCCATGCAAATCACCCGCAATAATTTGCAGCGGCATCAACACAGCGGCCAGCACCAGCCCGGTTTTAAGGCTGGCGCGGACATCATTCCCGGTATCCCCGCGCCGCATCCGGTACGCAGCCAACCCCGCCAATACAAACGCCGCCGTAAGCCCGGATGCCAGCAGCATATGCACCAGCCGGTAGGGCATGGAGGGATTAAAGATAATCGCCATCCAATCGGTAGCAAACGCAACCCCGTCGCGCATTTCAAAACCAGCCGGCGTGTGCATCCACGAGTTCAGCACGAGTATCCAGAAGGCCGACAGCGTTGTGCCGCCCGCAACCAGAACCGTTGCCAGTGTGTGCACCCGGTTTGACACGCGGTTAAAGCCAAACAGCATGATGCCCAAAAACGTTGCCTCTAAGAAAAACGCGGTGAGCACTTCATAGGCCAAGAGGGGGCCTGCGATATTGCCGACTTTTTCCATGAAGCCCGGCCAGTTGGTGCCGAACTGAAACGACATGGTAATGCCCGATACAACGCCGAGCGCAAAGCAGAGTGCGAAAATCTTCACATGAAAGCGGTAGGCGTTCATCCATGCCTCATCCCCGGTGCGGTTATAGCGCAGCTTAAAGAACAAGAGAATCCACGCCAGCGCGATGGTGATGGTGGGGAACAAAATATGAAAGCTGATGTTGGCGGCAAATTGAATACGAGCAAGAATCAGTGCGTCCATCATAGTGCTAAGCCCCTTTCTTTGGGCGGTCGTTGGCTGCGGCGAACAGTCGGTCTTTCATCTCATAGAGTTTATACACTTTGGTGCCGAGTTTCAGCAGGTGTACGAGCCGTTCTGTTTCCATCTTCTGCATGTCTTGATACCAATTGGTCAGCATCTCGATGAGGTCATGCATCTCGCGCATCCGCTCTTGCGCATGTTGTTCTTCATCGCTGCCGGGCTTTACCAGCAGAATATCGCGCAGCATCGAGAGTGTGGGTTCAATCTCGCGCTTGCGGCGCTCCTCAACGAGGGTGCGGACAATCTCCCAGACATCCTCCGGGGTTGTGAAATAATCCCGCCGATCGCCGGGCAGGTGTTTCAGGCGAATCAGATTCCATGCGTCCAGCTCTTTCAGCCCCATGCTGACGTTTGAGCGGGAAAAACCCAGCGCCGCGCTGATATCCTCCGCGTTCAGCGGCTTATTCGCCACAAACAGCAGCGCATACATCTGCCCCACGGTGCGGTTAATGCCCCAGCGGCTGCCCATTTCACCAAAATGGAGCACAAAGGATTGGAGGAGGGGCGAGAGTTGCATGATAATCCTGTTATTTCAGAAATTCCTGAAATAACTGTAAACGACAGTCTTCTCCCTGTCAATATACGGAAAAAAGAATATCTCTAGTGCAGCTGATAGCGCTTTAAGATCTCTAAATCGACGGTATCCAGCGCTTTTGCATGGCATGAGCGCAGCTTAACCGGCGGCGCCTTACCAGCACGCTCTGCCTCTAGCCAGCGGGAGGCGCAAACGCACCAGCTATCCCCCGGCTTTAGCCCCGGAAAGCCAAATTCCGGGCGCGGGGTTATCAAGTCATTGCCGCGCGCGGCGCTGTAATCAAGGAACTCTTCGGTAACAATGGCGCAGATGGTGTGGCTGCCGCGATCGGCATCGATGGTGCGGCAAAAACCGTCACGGAAATAGCCGGTCATGGGCGAAAAGCAACAGGACTCTAGGGCAGAGCCGAGGACATTGAGGGCGTGTTGATGATCCATACCTAAATTGGCTTAGCGCGGTTTTTTCGGCGTGGGTTTTTTCTGCGCTTGGGCTTCCTCAGCCTTCATCACGGCGGTGAGAATATCATTCACCCGTTTTTGATAACCGCCCCGGCCTTTGCTTTTCAGCCATAGCGCCACTTTCGCATTCAATTTCACGCTCGTACCGTCTTCGGCTTTGGCTTTTTTAGCATGGGCGCGTTTGGCTTTCAGCGCCGCGTCCAGCAAATCGGATACATCCGGGCAATCGTCATAGTAGGACGGGTCGCCGCGCGCGGCGATGGCATCCATCAGGGCGAGGTCTTCATCGCTCATGACATAGGGATTTTTAGGGTCATGAATATACGTTACTATATGTTCTTCTTTCACGGGCATTGGCCTTTCTTGCTGAAATAATGCGGGTCACACCGCCGCGCTGTG
>JAJTHO010000027.1 GCA_021297975.1 Alphaproteobacteria bacterium | reverse complement strand
TAGCGTTGCTTTCCGCCATTTACCTTGCCATTCTTGCAGTTCTTCTCGCTGCCGCAGTGGGGACATTGCATGTTGTTCTCCTTCTTTCGGAGATTTTATACCCGGCTAATTATAAAAATCTACTATTATTTAGCAATCCCATCTAGTGAGATAGTATATTTAAGAATCTGCAACATATTACTATGATCTTGATCTACATCTGGTGCTTTTTTATATGAGGCACTTTCGCTTAATGCTGCGCCTGATTTATTATGTAATTTTGAATTATGATTTAAAGCCTTCTCAATTGCTGATCTAACATTTAATTGGGTATCACGTAAAAGAACTTTTATTTTATTTTCCATACATTCATGTTTTGTCACTACAAGTAGCCGTTCCGCACTTAACCTATATACCATACCTAGTTCTTTGGATTGAACACATAATCCTCCCGCCGCATCATCTAATGCATCTTTTTGTTCCCGAGTTCGATATCCGCCATCGACCTTTATATCGAAGAACATAATGCCATTCCCTTTATATTTACGCAAGTAAGCGTCTACCATAATTCCTCCGTTTATAATTTAATATCGCATACATTCGCACTAATTTCAACGCATTTTTTCTCCAGCAGCAAACTCTTGCACTTCGCGCCATTCCCCCCCATATCACTGTCACGGCGAGAGTGCCAATCACCCTCGCCCTCACTATTTTAATGAGGTAAAACCATGGCATATGTAGTCGGTATTGACTTAGGAACAACCAATAGCTGCGTCGCTATTATGGACGGCAAAGACCCGAAAGTCTTGGAAAACGCCGAAGGCGCGCGCACAACCCCCTCTATTGTCGCCTTTGCCAAAGACGGCGAACGCCTGGTTGGCCAGCCCGCCAAACGCCAGGGCGTCACGAACCCCCACAACACCTTTTACGCGATTAAGCGCCTGATTGGCCGCCGCTTTGATGACCCGATTACCAAAAAAGACAGCGGTACCGTGCCCTATAAAATCGTGCAGGGCGATAACGGCGATGCGTGGGTTGAGGCCGACGGCAAAAAATACTCCCCCAGCCAGATCAGCGCCTATACCCTGATGAAAATGAAAGAGACAGCGGAACGCTATCTCGGCCAGCCGGTGACTCAAGCGGTTATCACCGTTCCCGCCTATTTTAACGATTCACAGCGCCAAGCAACCCGCGATGCCGGGAAAATTGCTGGTTTAGAGGTGCTGCGCATTATTAACGAGCCAACGGCAGCGGCGCTGGCCTACGGCCTTGATAAGAAAAAAGCCGGCACGATTGCGGTATATGACCTTGGCGGCGGCACGTTTGACGTCTCGATCCTCGAGATCGGCGACGGCGTGTTTGAGGTGAAATCCACCAACGGCGATACCTTCCTCGGCGGGGAAGATTTTGACAACCGCATCATTGATTTTTTGGCCGAAGAATTCAAAAAAGATAACAGCATTGATTTGCGTAAAGACACACTGGCGCTGCAGCGCCTGAAAGAAGCAGCGGAAAAAGCCAAGATTGAGCTGTCCAGCACGCCGCAAACCGAAGTGAACCTGCCGTTTATCACCGCCGACGCATCGGGCCCGAAACACCTCAACGTGAAGCTAACCCGCGCGAAATTAGAGGCGCTGGTGGATGATCTGCTGCAAAAAACTATGGTGCCGTGCAAAGCCGCGCTGAAAGATGCCGGGATTACTGCCAGCCAGATTGACGAAGTGATTCTCGTCGGCGGGATGACGCGGATGCCGAAAGTGCAGGAACTCGTCAAAAATTTCTTTGGTAAAGAGCCGCATAAAGGCGTTAACCCCGATGAAGTCGTGGCCATTGGTGCGGCGATTCAGGGCGGCGTTTTAAAAGGCGACGTGAAAGACGTGCTGCTGTTGGATGTAACACCCCTCTCCCTTGGGATTGAAACCCTTGGCGGCGTGTTTACCCGTCTGATTGAGCGCAACACCACCATCCCCACCCGGAAAAGCCAGGTGTTCTCAACCGCCGAAGACAACCAGAATGCCGTCACCATTCGCGTGTTCCAAGGCGAGCGGGAAATGGCGGCGGATAACAAAATGCTGGGTCAATTTGACCTTGTGGGTATTCCGCCCGCACCGCGCGGTGTGCCGCAGGTTGAGGTGACCTTTGACATTGATGCCAACGGTATCGTGAGCGTTTCGGCTAAAGACAAAGCCACTAACAAAGAACAGCAAATCCGTATTCAAGCCTCCGGCGGTCTATCGGATGATGACATTAAGAAAATGGTCAAAGAAGCCGAAGAAAACGCCGATGCCGATAAAGCGCGGCGCGAGCTGGTGGATGTTAAAAATCAGGCCGACAGCCTGATTCACTCGACCGAAAAAAGCCTGACAGAACATGGCAGCAAGGTTGATGCCGCGGTTAAAACTGAAATTGAGCAGGCACTCCTCGCGCTCAAAGAAGCCCGCGAAAAAGAAGACTTGGAAGCCTTGAAAACCAATATCCAGGCCACGGCGCAAGTGTCCATGAAACTGGGTGAGGCTATTTATAAAGCCCAACAAGACGGCGCGGCACCGGGCGCAGAAGCCACCGCCAACGCGAATGAAAAAGTCGTGGATGCGGATTTTGAGGAAGTTAATGAGCCGAAAAAGGGAACAAATGGATAATGTTTCAACACCTTATCATTCTGACTCTGACAATCACCGCTCTTTCTGCTTGTACACCCCAGCCTTTAAAAGGGTATGGTGACAAAGCCGGTTACCTGAGTGAGCTAAAAATCAAGAATAATGATTTTGCCAAAGATATGGTTGAGGCAGCCTCCAATAAACCGGCATTAAAGTTTCCTGCCCGTTTTGGAGTGGTTCGTCTTGATTACTCCTCCTCTAGGTACCATGATGACTCTTTAACCACAATACCCGATACAGAACTTGCAACCCTCCAAGCTTTAGCGGCAGAACGCCGGTCTCGTTTGGGTACCTTTGAAATTGTGCCCACGCAAATTATTAGAGCCTCTTTGACGAGAAGTAATAATTCACTCTCAACATTACAACATGCACGCTTGGCGGCTGCTGGCTTGAAGTTGGATGCGCTGGTGTTTTATGAATTTAACATAAAACGCCGCGAGGGGGGATTGTGGCTCGCGGATTTGTTAACGTTATACATCTTGCCGACGCGCACGCTTGAGAATGACAGCACCGCCATAGGTACTGTTATTGATGTAGCGTCCGGATTACCTATTGCCTATGCTCAAACAAACGCCAGCGCATCCACTAGCAGTCGTCCCGGCACAACATATCAAAATTTTAGCCTGATTGAAAACAAAGCCAATGTCGAGGCGCTAAAGCTATTGGTTCCTGCGCTTGAAAGTCAATTGCTTGATGCGGCACTGGCTAAACCTAAATGATATCAATGATAGCAGTGCTGTCATTGACGGCACTGCTGTTTTATGGTAAATTTCTATCATGACAAGCATTACCATCCGTAAACTTAAACCGCAGACAAAGGCCGCACTCCGCCTTACAGCCGCCAAGCATGGACACTCCATGGAAGAGGAAGCGCGGCAGATTTTGGATGCGGCGTTGGATGTGAACGGCTTAAATTCTGGCGATGATTGGGTTCTGGGTTTGCGTCAGCTACTTATAGATGCAGGCGTAGATGCGCTTCCTATTCCGGTTCGGGAAAAAGACATAGCCGAACGGCCTATACCTACCTTCGATTGATGTTTATTCTTGATACCAACGTTTTATCTGAACTTATAAAACCCCAAGGGGATCAGGTTGTGCTTACTTGGTTTGCGCGTCAGTCCCGCAGCGCTCTCTACAGTACGACGATCAATCTCGCTGAAATAATCTTTGGTATTGCTCGCCTACCACATGGTAAGAAGAAGCAAAACTTGGATAAAAATTTCAGTCTTTGGCAAAAAAGTGGCTTTGAAAATAAGTTCCTGTCTTTTGATGTGGATGCGGCGTGTTACTTTGGGTTATTGAAAATTAAGCACAAGAGTCATGGACATAATGTTTCCACTGAAGACCTGCAAATCGCCGCTATAACCCACGCTCATAACGCCACCCTCATCACCCGCAACACAAAAGACTTTGCCTCCTGCGGTATTGCCCTTATCAATCCCTGGGACATGATGAGACCATGAGTAAAGACTACTACCAAACCCTTGGGGTCAGCAAATCCGCAGATGCCGCCGCGCTTAAAGGCGCCTACCGCAAGCTGGCGATGCAATACCACCCGGATAAGAATCCGGGGGATAAGGCGGCTGAATCCAAATTTAAGGAAGTGTCTGAGGCGTATGACGTGCTGCGCGATGAGCAAAAGCGCGCCGCCTATGACCGTTACGGCCACGCTGCATTTACCCAGCAAGGGGGCGCTGGCTTTGGCGGCGGGCGCGGCGGCTTTCAACAAGGCGGCTTTGAATTTTCCGGCAGTTTTGCGGATATATTTGATGAGGTATTCGGCGAGTTCATGGGCGGTGGGCGCGGCGGTTCTGGTGCTGGCCAAACGCAAAGCCCGCAAAATCGCGGCGCGGATCTGCGCTATAACATGGATATTACGCTCGAAGAGGCCTTTAATGGTAAGGAAGCCACCATCCGCGTGCCTTCCCTGGTGAGCTGTGAGGTTTGTGAGGGAAGCGGCAGCGAGCCCGGCAGCGGCGTTGTCACCTGCCCCACCTGTAATGGCCATGGCCGCGTCCGTGTTCAACAAGGATTCTTTACATTAGAGCGTACCTGCCACACCTGCAGCGGCACCGGCAGCGTCATTGAAAAGCCCTGCAAAGCCTGTCATGGAGAGGGGCGCACCCGTAAAGACCGCACGTTAGAGGTCAGCATTCCCCCCGGCGTCGAAGACGGCACGCGGATTCGCCTGAATAAAGAAGGTGAAGCGGGGATGCGCGGCGGACAGGCTGGTGATTTGTATATTTTTCTCAACGTGAAACCGCACAAATTGTTTCAACGTGAAGGTGCGGATCTCTATTGCCGCGTGCCGATACCCATGGCCACCGCCGCGTTGGGCGGCAAACTCAACGTTGCCGGGATTGACGGCGCAAAGTTGGCCGTCACCATTCCCGAAGGCACGCAACACGGTCACCGGGTGCGGCTTAAAAGCAAGGGGATGACCCTGCTGCGCTCAGATAATCGCGGCGATATGTATATTGATGTGCAGATTGAAACGCCGGTGAACCTGACCAGTAAACAAAAAGAGCTATTGCTGCAGTTTCAAGAGTTGTCGGAAAAGCATAATTCCAGCCCGCAATCGGAAGGCTTCTTTAATAAACTGAAAGATGTCTGGAAAGACCTCACCGACTAGGCTACCTTGCCGCACTCTATGACATCATCTCCTCTTTATACCACCAAGATACTGGCAAAACGGCTCTGGCGTGAACACGTTGTGCGCTATCGCCGTCTGTTTGTACTGGCGGTTTTGTGCATGATGGTCACAGCGGCAACGCAGGCGAGTCTCGCAAAACTGATGGAGCCGGTGCTGGATGAAATTTTCGTCGCCAAGAACGAGGCGATGCTGTTTACCGTTGCGGGCAGCGTTTTACTGGTTTTTCTGATTAAAGCGTTTGCCAGCTATGGCGAGGCGCTCTTCCTCACCAATATCGGCGACCGCGTTGTCAGCGATATGCAAAAGCGGGTGTTCCGCCATTTTCTTGCCGCTGATATCAGCCATTTTCAGGCGCAAACAACCGGCGCGATGCAATCGCGAATCACCTATGATGCGGCTATTCTGCGCACCACGGTATCCTCAACCCTCACCGCCGCCTTTAAAGATTTCTTCTCGCTGATTTTTCTAATCGCCGTCATGTTTTATCAAGATGTATACCTCGCCTTCATCGCCTTTTTCGTCTTTCCGTTGGCGATTTACCCTATTGCCCGGATGGGTAAGCGGATTCGAAAAGTTTCCGGCGTCTCGTCGCAAGAATACGGCAAATTCACGGCGCTGATTCAGCAAGCCTTCCAAGGCATTCGCCATGTAAAGGCCTATAACCGCGAAGAATTTGAGGCTCGTCGTGGTGAAAACCTGATTGACCGGCTGTTGGAACTCACCATCAAAGCAACCCGTATCCGCGCCAGCGCCCCGCCGATTATGGAGCTTTTGGGCGGCTGCGCGATTGTGATTATTATCTATTATGGCGGCCAGCAGGTTATCAGCGGCGCCAAAACGACGGGGAGTTTCTTCTCGTTCATCACTGCCCTGCTCATGGCGTATGACCCCGTAAAACGCCTGTCGCGGGTGAATCTGAATTTACAGGAAGGCTTGGCCGCCGCAGCGCGGTTGTTTGAGGTGCTGGATACGCCGAATCAGCAGCGTGACCGCGATAATGCGCGGGACATTACCGTCTCGCGCGGCGATATTCATTTTAACAATGTCTCGTTTCATTATCCGGGCAGCACTGACGCGGCGCTGCATAACCTCAGCCTTCACGTTCCGGCGGGAAAATTTGTCGCGCTCGTGGGCCCTTCGGGCGCTGGAAAGTCCACGCTGTTTCATTTGCTGCTGCGCTTTTACAGTCCGCAGCACGGCGCGATTACTTTGGATAATCAAGATATTGCCGCCGCCACAACCCCCTCGCTTCGCGAGAGTATCGCGCTGGTCTCGCAAGATGTTAACATCTTCAACGATACCGTGGCCGCGAACATTCGTTATGGCCGTTTGGATGCGAGCGATAGCGACATAGAAGCCGCCGCCACAAATGCCGCTGCGGATAGCTTTATCACCAAGCTGCCGCATGGCTTCGATACCCCCGTGGGCGAGCACGGTACGCTTCTATCCGGCGGCCAGCGGCAGCGCTTGGCCATTGCCCGCGCCATGCTGAAAAACGCGCCCATATTGCTCTTAGATGAAGCAACCTCCGCGCTGGACGCAGAGTCCGAACGCGCCATACAGCAAGGCCTTGAAAGGCTCAGCGCCGGGCGCACCACCCTCGTGATTGCCCACCGCTTTTCAACTATTCTGCACGCGGACAAAATTATTGTTTTGGAACAGGGGCGTGTGGTTGAAGAAGGAAACCATGCAGAACTAATGGCGCTGAACGGACTCTACGCTCGGCTGTATGCACTGCAACAAGCAGAACAGCCTTTATAACGCGGGCGGCTTGAGGATTTCATACCGCAAAGCGGGCATATCCGGGCTGATGGTTTGCTGACTTGCCCAGACAAAGCCGGTTGCTTCATCCACCCAGTAGGTGTTCTCAATCTCCCAATCAATCAACGGAATGCGCACTTGCTGCTCCCACGGCGTTAACAGGCGAACGCCGCTGTCTAGTTGCTGTAAGGAGGCTTCCCCCTTTTGCCATGTGCTTTCCGCCCTCAAGCCAAACAAACCCCGGTATTTAAAATCGACAACATACAGTGATTCTAGGCTTCCCCCAGCCCACGGCGGCGTTTGCTGGCTAGATGTGGTTAGGTCATAGGTAAGCCCCGCGCTGCGCTCTACAATCCCATGCCGCATATAAAACTGGCTTTTATCCGCGCCAATCCACATCGCGAGCGGCGGACTCCATTCGGCCAAAATAACCAAGGATTTAGGCCCCTCGCCGATACGTGCAAACATGCTGGCATAGGGCAATTGAAGCGCTTGCTGCGGCGTCACGTCCGCATCGGGAAATCCTTGAAGGGCATAACGAAACGTATCGCCTGCGCTGCTGAATCCGGGAAAAAGAGAGCAGCCTGACATAAATAGTGTCATCGCTGCCACAGCCCCAAAGAACAGAACTTGTCGGCAGCGTAATGAATCGCTAGAAGGGCGCAAGAATAACAGCATAGTGCTGGGGTAAGGATATATACATGACCGTTCAGAGAATCCACTTTTTGCTGCTCACGGTGTTTGTATTTTTTGCAGCGACTATACCCGCCCTCGCGTTTGATCAAGATATTCAGCAAATTCTTAAACAAACGCTTAGCGAGCAAGAAACACGCATCAACAGCCAAGATCCCTTAGAAAACGACAGCGCGGCCGCACCTGATGTCGCTGATTCCGGCATCAATGGACTGCAGCGCGCAGAAAAAAGCACGATTGTTGAAGTGACTTTTCTTGAGAAGGACTACAGTGAACGCGCCGGACAACTCGTGCGGCAATTTGGTTACAGCCAGCTTTGGGATGGTAAAAGTTCCCCAAGACAAAAGAGAAGCAGAGAAATTGCTGGTCATGTCCCGGCATCCTATGTACTGGGCGCAGGCGACCAGCTTACCGTTGATTATCGCGGCCAGGAAAGCAGAAGCCAGAACGTGTTTATTTCGCGGCAAGGCTCCCTAGCACTTCCCTTGCTAACCCCTTTTGATGCCTCTGGCAAAACGGTTTCGACGTTACAGGCAGAGGTCAGTGCCGCCGCCGCAAAACAAATTCCCGGCACTGAAGTCTTCCTAAGTGTTGGCCGTGTACGCCTTATCTCTGTTTATGTTCTGGGTGAGGTTGGGGCGCCGGGCGTCAAACAGCTTAATGCCTTTGCCAGCGTGCTTGATGCGCTTACTGCCTCTGAAGGCGTAAAAAACTCTGGTTCGCTGCGGGGCATTCAATTGCAGCGCGGTGATACCTCCGAGACATTGGATGTTTATCAGGCGTTACTGGGCGCTCCCGGCGATAGCACACTGCAACTTCAAGATGGTGACAGGCTTATAGTTCCGCCCTTGGGCAAAACAATTGCCGTTGTGGGTGATGTGCAGCGTCCGGGGATTTTTGAGCTACCCGGAAAAAGCCTTAGTCCTCAAGATGCACTGAAGCTAGCTGGCGGCACGCTGCGCAGCACCGGTAACCGCATCCTGCGCCTTCGTTTAAATGCAAACGGCCAAGACACGACAGAGGAACTAGACCTTAAGAAGCCAGGTTCCCTGCAAGCTAGCGACATCCTCTTAGTGCAGCGCCGTCAACAAGTCGCGCAATCAACTGTCATGCTGGACGGTTATGTGCGCGATGCGGGAACGCGCTCCTTGATTGCTGCGCCCACCTTAAAAGAGTTGCTGGGTTCTGCAAATGCCTTAAAGCCAGATGCCTACACGCCGCTCGCAATTTTGCTGAGGCGCGATGCCAGCAGCGGCGCGATAACGCCGCTATCCATTGATTTAGCCGCTGTTTTTAATGGCTCTTTTAATATGAGCCTGCAAAACCAAGATACGCTCATTGTTCTTGGAAAAAAAGAAATCCGCTATCTTGAATCCGCGGATGTCCGTGCGATTATTCATGATCAAACCCCCGTAGTGCTTAGTCTTGCACGCTTAAAACCCAAGGGTTTGGAATCTTCGAACACAGATGGCTTAGAATACTTAAGTGACGAACAAAAATTGCAAAACGCAATTGCAGCTGATTTTCCTCTCAGTGAGCAAGATAAGAAAAGCCAAGAAAAAAAGAGAAAACAAGAAAATGACAGCACGGCATTATTAGAAGATTTTCGCGGACGCAATACACGTGCAATTGCGTCGGCGCCGGTGTGTAAGGGGCTGAGGCAACTCGCACAAACACTGTCACCAACTCAAAAAACACAGCTGCGCCAGCTGCTTGAAAAAAGAACTCAAGGCACGAAGGAAAGTTCGGAACAGGTTACGTTTGTGCAGTCCTGTCCGTTATTATTTGATAAGTATCCCAGCCTGCTTCAGCTGATGCTGCGTCAAGTTGTTGTTATCAATGGCGAGGTTCTTGTTCCTGGGTTATACCCAATTGCAGATGATGTGCGATTGAATCACCTGCTTGCGGCGGCGGAGGGGCTGACAGAAAGCGCGGACAGCTCCAGAATAGAAATTACCCAACAAAATAATCAAACGAATCAAGACGAGCGCTTTAGCAGCAATACAGGAAATGCAAAAAATATTCAGATACGGCCACGCAACAGCATCACTGTTTTCAGCAAGCCGCAGTCCACACTGCAGGGACGCATTACTCTTCAAGGGCAATTTCTTCACCCCGGTACGTATGATATTAAAAACGGTGAGAAATTATCCGATGTTATTCGCCGCGCAGGCGGTCTAACGGATGATGCCTATGCTTATGGGGCTATATTCACGCGGGTTAATCTGCGCGAATCTGAAAAGCAAAGCTTTGAGCGCGCTGCACGGCAATTAGAATTGGCACTACTCAGTAACGTTTCTCAGTTAAGCGGCGCAAATGCCTCCGCTACAATTCAATCCGTTAACCAGATAATTGAGCAGATACGCCGCACAGAGCCGCTCGGGCGCCTCGTTATCGAAGCGGATCCCGCGCAGCTTTTGGCAAAACCTGAATTGGATATTCCGCTTGAGCATGGCGATTTCCTCTATATGCCAAAACGCCCACCCTTTATTATGGTATCCGGCGATGTCTTGAATCAAGGCGCACAGCAGTTTCGCGATGACTGGACAGCGGAAGACTATCTAAAAGCTGCTGGCGGACTGCAAAGCACCGCTGATGAAGGTCGCATCTTTGCAGTGCTGCCCAATGGACAAGCGCAACCTGTATCGATTTCAAGTTGGAATTACAGCGTAACGCGTCTGCCGCCTGGCTCACTGCTGTTTGTGCCAACCGATCCGTTGCCGCTCAGTTACGGCCAGCTAGCGCGGGATTCGATTGGTATTGTCAGCCAGCTTGCGGTGTCTGCTGCATCGCTTGCTGTTATCAATCGTTGATAAGCGGATGGTGCGCGGATGGTGGCGCAGCGTATGCGCGGCGATGGGAATACTGCTGCTGGTATTCTCTATCCCGGCAACGGCGGCGGATACCCCGCCCCTACCATACAGTTTTGAGCAACCGTTTACCCCAAGCTATACGGATTTAGGGCAAACAGGGTTGTGGCAAATGCCCAATGCGCGGATGCAGCAGGACGGGATGTTGCAAACCGGCATTTCTAATGTGTGGCCGTATCGACGGTTATTATTTACAGCTCAAGCCTTACCATGGCTGGAGACTAACTTCCGGGTAACACAGGTGTTAAACCGGATTGAGCCGGCCTCTGTTTTTTTTGGTAATGAGCAGAGCTTTTATGATCGCGGCATTGATTTTAAAGTGCGGCTTTTAGAGGAATCCGCCGTGAATCCAGAGCTAAGTTTTGGCTTTCGTGATGTGGGCGGAACAAACCTTTTCAGTTCGGAATACATTGTTGCCAGTCGCCGTTATTATAATACTGATTTTACTTTTGGCCTTGCCTGGGGAAACCTTGGCAGCCGTGGCGGCCTTAAAAACCCGCTGTCCTATCTCTCATCAACGTTTAGCGATCGGGGAACCAGCAGCGGCGCGGGAACCATCAACAATTCCTTTTTTCGCGGCAAGGAAGTCAGTCCGTTTGGGGGGATTGAGTATGTTCCCGAAGCCCTTCCCGGCTGGCGCTTTAAAGCCGAGTATGATGCAAACTCCTACCAAAGTGAGCCGCTGGATATTAAGCTGAAAGTGCGCAGCCCGATTAACGCTGGGGTGGAATACAGGCCGTATGATTTTTGGCATATCAGCGCTGCCAGTGAGCGCGGCGACCGCCTGATGCTGCGCACCAGTTTTGCCCAAGTCATGGACAAACGGATTATTGCGCCCAAAATTGACAGCGCGCCGCTACCGCTGCAAAAGCCAGAAGACCTCGATCTTCCGCCGCGACTTGATACCCTTACTGCACCCTGCGGCGATGAAACCGCCCCGGAAATACGCACCATTGAGATTCAAGAAAAAAGCAGAATGCTGCATGTTATCAGCCGCTGCGCTCCGTCTCAGGCTGCATATACCGCAGCGCTTGATAAGGCTTTAGCGCTGCAACCCAATATCCCGCAAACGCTGGATATACGCCTCATCCAGAACGGCACGGCGCTGAACAGAGAAACCTTCACGCTGGCAGACGCTCGCAATGCTGAGACTGTTTATAGCACCTTTGCCAAACAACTTGAGTCACGCCAGACTATAGCCGCTGAGCGGCAGCCGGCGTTGGTTACACGCCTGAAAACGGCGCTTGAGGTCTATAATATTGAACTAGTCCGCCTTACGTTGCTGCCGCCCCAAGCAACGCTCGACATTACCCAAGGGCGCTATAACCCCCTGCCCAAGTCTGTTGGCAGAGCCGCGCGCGCGGCGTTTAGTGTATTACCCCCAAGTATAACTAGCGTCTGTGTGCGCCAAAATGAGGGCGGTCTTATCCCGCGCAAAACATGTGTGTCACGCGATGAATTCACTAAGATGCTGGCGGGAACATTGCCCAGCGCCGCGCTGCTTGCACAAGGAGAGCGCAATAGCCTTGCCGATAACCCCGGCGGCGAACGAATCAAGGTTAAATCCTGGCCGGATGTAACATGGGGGCTTGGCACCGGCTATCGCCAGCTTATCGGTGGGCCTGATCAATATTATGCCGGACAGCTTTATGCGTCTCTGTTTGGACAAGTGGATATCACGGAGCACGCCTATATAGCCGGCAATTATGGGCAGGATTTAGTGAATAATTTTGATGGGCTCCAGCTGCCCGGTGACAGTAAATTACCCGCCGTACGCACCTTGGTTCAGGACTATTTCAAACAAGGCAAAAGTGGT
>JAJTHO010000195.1 GCA_021297975.1 Alphaproteobacteria bacterium | reverse complement strand
TTGTACTAACACTGTCTTATCAGTGTTAGATTGTGGCGCTTGAAATGTTTGGAGCGCTAGAGATGGGTTAATCCAAATTGTAAGCAGAGAGGTTAGTATACCTAGGACTGCATACATTAGATTTTTTTTGAAATTTAGTTTGCGCATATGCGTAGGTCACTAAAAATGTTTACATTATTATTAATGGGCTTTTTTTTATAAAAGTCAATATAAATTTTCAATTTATCCCATAAATAAGCGGGCGGCATCGGCATCAACGCGCAATTGTGCCAGAGAGCACAGTAAAAAGCAGCTTGCGGGGTTTAAGGGGGGAGGCTGAGGCATTTTAAGCGTCACGCCGTGTAGGGTATCAATAGCCCACGTGACTTCGCGGAAAAAGACCCTATATTGCTTTTATGAACATCTCCATCGTTATTTTAATCCTCCTGTGCCTCGCAACCCTCGCTGTTTTGCTGGTCGGCCTCTTGGGCATGGCCGGAGACGGGGCGTTCAACAAAAAATACGGCAACACGCTGATGCGCGTACGGGTTGGGCTGCAGGCCGCGACACTCGCGTATTTCGCTTTTTACGTTTTTTTCTTGAAATAATTGTTTTTTAAGGGTTAGGGTCTAGCCATACCCAAAGACATCAAGTGCTTTGGGAGAGTACACATGCAAACAATAAAAACATTCGGCGTCATCGGCGCCGGGCAAATGGGCAGCGGTATCGCGCACGTCGCGGCACTGACAGGGCTTGATGTCACTCTCGTTGACCTGAATCAGGTAGCGCTGGACAAAGCCTTGGCAACCATTGGCAAAAACATCGATCGCCAGATTGCGAAGGGAAAAGTGTCCGAGGCCGACAAAGCCGCAACACTCGCCCGCATCAAAACCGCAACCGACTACAGCGCGTTTAAAGCCACCGATTTTGTTGTTGAGGCAGCGACCGAAAACGAAGCCATCAAAAAAGAAATTTTCAAATCTCTCGTGCCGCATCTAAAGAGCGATGCGCTGATAGCCAGCAACACCAGCAGTATTTCCATCACGCGCCTTGGCGCGAGCACCGACCGCCCGGAAAAATTCATCGGCATGCACTTTATGAACCCGGTGCCGGTGATGAAACTGGTTGAGGTTATCAAGGGCATCGCAACGGATGATGACACCTATAAACTGGTGATTGCACTCGCGGAAAAGCTAGGCAAAACAACCGCCACCTCCGAAGATTTCCCGGCCTTTATCGTTAACCGCATCCTGATTCCGATGATTAACGAGGCGGTGTATACCTTGCATGAGGGTGTTGGCTCGATTACCGCGATTGACACCTCGATGAAGCTGGGCGCGAACCACCCGATGGGCCCGTTTGAGCTGGCGGATTTTATTGGTTTGGATACCTGCGTTGCGATTATGAACGTGCTGCACAACGGTCTGGCGGATTCGAAATACCGGCCATGCCCGCTGCTCGTGAAATACTTGGAGGCCGGTTGGCTGGGGCGAAAAAGCGGCAAGGGCTTTTATGATTATTCTGATGCGGAGCATCCGAAGCCGACGCGGTAAACACGTGGCTTACAAAATCCCCATTGTCCCATTGCTGCTGCCGCGCCAGGCATCCAAAAACTCACCAAATTGCGGCTGTGCGCCTGCATCCATACTCTCGCAATAGCTAATCGCGCTGGTGATGGCGTCGTTATAATCGGGGGTGGCCAGCGTGCCGCGATGCTGTTGCAGGCGCAGGTAAAGGAGAAAGGTATTCAGCACATCGGTTTCGCAATAGGCGCGGATTTCCTTAATCTTGCCATCATCAAACATCCCCGCCACATCGCCGCCATCAACGCCAAATTTACCCGGCAGACCCACCGCAACAGCTACTTCGTGCAGCTTCACCCGCGCGGATGCGCCAAAATCGGAAAACGCCTCAATAAGATCGCAATGCCAGTCAAAGCTATAGCGCGAGCTGTAGTTGTTCCACTTATCCGCCGTGTTATACAGCCACGGGGTGGGGATGCCGTAATGCAGCGCCCGGTATTTCAGCACGGGCAGGTCAAAGGTGCGGCCATTAAAGCTGACGAGGCGGGCGTTTTTCTTTTCTAAATATTTGAAGAATCCCAGCACCAGTTCTTTTTCGGAACTTGTTTCCGTGCCGCCGCTGCGGATATCCACGAGGGTATAGGCCTCATGCGCCCCGGCGCGGACGATTTGCGCCTCGGCAAAGCTGATGGCGACAACCTTATGAAACGGCTGGCGCAGGAAGTCGTTTTTGCCGTCGGTGGCTTTGAGGTGGTATTGGCGCAGCGCCTCGCGCCGTTCCTGAATATCCGCGCTGTCACAGCCGGTGAGGGCAGGGGCGAGGTCGGTATCGGGGATGGTTTCGATGTCAAAGACGAACAGGTGTTGCGGGGTCATCAGCGTTCTCTCTTCTGTTATTCCCACAGGCAGCTAAGGGGTAGCGCCCAGATGGTATCGGTTATCTTCAGCACATGCTTGCCGCGATACAGCAGGCAACCGTGGGTAAAATTGCCGCCTGCCAGCGCCGCTAATTCGAGGAGCCCCGCGCAATCACGCAAGGATACGCTGTCTGCGGCCTTTACTTCAATCCCGGCAATTTTCTGGTCAGGGTATTCGATGACAAAGTCCACTTCGCGCCCATCGCTGGTGCGGAAATGATGCAAACCCGCCTGATGGATGGGTTCGGCGCGTTGCTTCAGCAGTTCTGTCGCTACAAAATTTTCCAACAGGTGGCCGAATAAACTGGTGTCGCTGCGCTCAATATCCGTCAGCGTGCGCCCCAGCATGTGACAGACCATATTCGTATCAATAAGATACGATTTGGGCGACTTAACCAGACGCTTGCTGATATTACGGAACCAGGGCGGCACGGTGATGGTGAGAAAAAGCAGCTCTAACAACGTGCGGTAGCGTTTGGTGGTTACCGCATTTTCGTTAACGCTGCGTGCCAGATCGGCTTCATTGAGCAGGCCGCCCACGCGGCTGGCCAGAAGTTGTAACAACTGGGGCAATAACGTTGTCTTTTCAATGGCCATCAGGTGCTGCACATCGCGTTGGATAAGCGTGGTCAGGTAGGAACGAAACCAGTCGGTACGCGCGGCTTCCGTGGTGTCACGGATTTCAGGAAATGTTGATCGTTCGATGGTTTGGACGGCGCTATAAGGAGCAACAGTACCGGCGGTGAAGCGCCCCTCCCGCAGGCGGCTGATGAAATCGCCCTTGCCGTTGTGAATTTCCGCCGCTGAAAGGGGGTAGAGGGTTTTGATAATCATCCGCCCCACCAGCGCATCCGCCAGCTTGGGCAACGCCAGAATATTAGTGGATCCGGTCAGGATATACAGACCCCCAGCCTTGCCGTCACCTGCACGGCGCTTTTCATCAATACTGGCTTTGAGGGCGCGGTAGAGCGGCGGCACGAGTTGAATTTCATCCAATATGAGCTTGTTGGTGTATCCCGATAAAAAGCTCTCAGGCGCGCTGGCGGCCACCGCCAAGGCAACGGCGTCATCAAAATTAACATAGGCAGCAACGTTTTCCGGCCAGACCATACGCGCCAGCGTGGTTTTGCCCGATTGACGGGGGCCATTGATGAACACACAGGGAAAATGTGTCAGTGACTGCGCAACAGCGGGGGCTAACAGGCGGTGGAGATAAGACATGGGCGTTTCTGCATTTATAATATTGCATATTATAAATTCCAATGCAACATGTTATTTTTGATGCATACTTTTTCAGACGCAAGGTTACAGCCAGTGAGGGGCAGGGGCGAGATCGGTATCGGTATCGGGGATGGTTTCGATGTCAAAGACGAACAGGTGTTGCGGGGTCATGGGAGCCTTTGCTGCAGCGTTTAGGAGCGTTGTTGCAAAGGGGTATAACACCATGGATTACAAAGTTGAATAGAATGTGGTAGTGCGAGGTGTGGATGGAGGGTGCACCAGTGAGAGAAGAAGAAAAATTGCAATTGCTCGACGAAAAGCTCGTAAAATTTCTTGAGGAGCTTCATGGGGATTCTGAAAGCTCTTTCGCAGATATGCCGTTTATTGCGCATTATACATCGTTACCTGCACTTGAAAACATCATACAAACAAAGGAATTTTGGTTTTCTAATCCGTTGTTAATGAACGATAAGCACGAAGTAACGCATTTTCTTGGTTTGGCAAAAAATTCGTTGATAATGTTAGAAATTTCTAAGAGTACACGACCCCATAATCTCAAGAACGACCAGCGA
>JAJTHO010000043.1 GCA_021297975.1 Alphaproteobacteria bacterium | reverse complement strand
TTGCCAGCATTTATACTGCGGCGAATCGGGGCGCATATCGGCAATGACATCGTATATCCGCCCGCGCGTGCAGCGGACGATTTTCGGCTCAGCATAAGGCGGGGTTTGATAATGCATTCCGCGCACGATATGGGGCTGCTGGTTATAGGAAATATTCGCCTGAGGAAAATGCGTGGGAAGGCCGTGTTCCCGAAACGTATCCGCACAAAAAGAACGGGCAAAAAAGCCGCGCTCGTCGGTGAGTTTGTGCGGGATGATGCGGTACGCTCCCGGAATTCGGAGCGCCTCAAGCCGCATCGCGCACCACAACATCCGGAATCGGCACAACAAACCGCCCGCCCCATTCGCGAATATAGCCATGCTTGGCCGTAATCTCGGCCTCTAAATTCCACGGCAGAATCAGCACATAATCGGGCTTTGCGGTGCGCAGTTTTTCCGGCGCGAAAATGGGAATATGCGTGCCGGGCAGGACATGGTTTTGCTTATGCGGGCTTTGGTCAACCGTGAACAGGATGTCGTCCTTGCCGATACCGCAGGCGTTCAGCAGCGTGTTGCCCTTAGCCGGTGCGCCGTATCCAGCAACGGTTTTGCCGGCACTGGCCGCATCCAGAAAAAAGCGCCGCAGGCCAGTTTTAACGCGGCGCACTTTCGCGGCAAAACCTTGATAGGCCGCAAGGGTGTTGATACCAAACGCCCGCTCCTGCTGTTCCAAAGCCAGCAGCGCCGCGCTTTTGGGCTTTGCCGCCGCCGCATGACAGCCATAAATCCTTAAAGACCCCCCGTGGGTCGGCAGCTCTTGGGCATCATACAGCTTTAGCCCTTGGCGTTCAAACAGCGCGGCGGCGGTGTGCAGCGAGAAATACGAAAAATGCTCATGGTATATCGTGTCAAACTGGTTGTAGCGCAGTAAGTTAACCAGCCACGGAAACTCAACCGTTATCGTGCCGTTTGGTGCCAGCATCTCCCGAAACCCAGCGACAAAATCATTCACATCCGGCACATGCGCCATCACGTTATTAGCGGCAATGAGGTCTGCCGGGCGGTGTTCACGGGCGAGCCGCTGCGCGGTATCCTTGCCCCAAAAGGCAACCTCGGTCGGCACGCCTTTTGTGCGCGCAACCGCCGCCACGTTGGCCGCGGGCTCAACGCCTAAACGGGGATGCTGTTCTCGGTGAAATATTGCAGCAGATAGCCGTCGTTGCTGGCAACCTCAACGACAAAGGAATCCTTGGTAAGATTGAGGTTCTGCGTCATCTTTTCGGTGTAGGCTTTGGCGTGCGCCAGCCAGCTGGTGGAATACGACGAGAAATAGGCGTAATCGGAAAAAATATGCGCCGATGTCTGCACCGCCGGAAGCTGTACCAGATAGCACGAACTGCACACGCGGGCATGGAGCGGATAAAACGGCTCTTCCTGTTCGTGGGTCTCTATCGGCAGATAGGAATTCGCCAGCGGCGTCATCCCCAAATCCACCAGCGTTTCCGTCAGCGGCGTTTGGCATAAACGGCAGTGCACATCAGCAGTCACAGCGATAGGTTCCTTTATCATTCCGTGCTGTTGTTTTGGCTAAAAGTGGCCGGGGTTACAACTGTTTTTAAGCCTTGTTTGCCGCCTGTTATTTTTAATGACGTCATTCCGAGCCAACAAAACCTTTAGGTTTTGTGCCGTCGAGGAATCTCCTTATTATTCTGGGGGAGATCCCTCCACGCAGCCGCAACGCGGCTTTGGTCGGGATGACACCGTGGACAAGGGGTAGGTTATAAGAATGGTGTATAGTCACGAATCTGCTGGTGTATCAGCGCGGCCAGATCTGCGCCCGGTGTTGTCTCTTTACTGTAATACGCCGCTGTAAGGTCTAACGCGGCCTTAAGCGATAAACGCGGCTGCCAATTCAAATCGGCTTTCGCAAGACTCGCATCGAGTTTCAAAATCGCGCTTTCTTTATAGGCGCCGATGCCGCTGCTGTCTGTGTGCCAGGCTGCGCCCTGCCCCCAAGCGGTTTTGAAGATGTCCAGCACTTCCCCAACCGTTGCCACCTCATCCGGGGCGAAATTATACGCGGGCGCAATGGCCGCGTCGGCATTAAAGAGTTTTTCCGCGAGCAGCAAATACCCCGCCAGCGGCTCTAACACATGTTGCCACGGGCGAATAGCATGGGGCATCCGCACGGTCAGCGATTCGCCGCGCCGAAAGGCCATGACCGCATCGGGAATCAGCCGGTCTTTCGCCCAATCGCCGCCGCCGATAACGTTGCCCGCGCGCGCCGTTGCGAGGCGGAGGCCTTGTGCTGTTAAAAAAGAACGGCGGTAGGCATCCGCCACTAACTCGGTACAGGCTTTGCTGTTGCTGTACGGATCATGGCCGCCGAGGCGGTCGGTCTCTCGATACGGCCAAACCCAGCCGGTGTTCTCATAGCATTTATCGGTTGTGATGATAACGGCGGCTTTACAAGACGGCACGGCGCGGAGCGCATCCAGCACATGCACCGTCCCCATCACGTTCACGGCATAGGTTTCAATCGGCGCGGTGTAGCCTTCGCGCACGAGCGCCTGCGCCGCGAGATGCAGCACAATATCCGGTGCGGCGGCGCGTATCGCTTCGCTGGTTGCGGCGGCATCGCGAATATCAACAACAGTGTGTGCGGTGAGTTTTTGTTTGAGTCCCGTGCGGGTAAACACGGCATCGGGATGTGACGCCTCAAGCGCTAAGCCGCTTACCTTCGCGCCCATTCCCAGCAGCCAATGACAGAGCCACGCACCCTTAAACCCGGTATGCCCCGTGACCAGAACTTTTTTACCCGCCCAAAATGCCGGTGTCATCAGGCCGCCTTTGACAGCGGCTTGTTCCAGACATGCCACGGCGCTTTGCCGCTATCCCATAAGGATTCGAGCTGCATTTTTTCGCGCAGGGTATCCATCGGTTGCCAGAAGCCTTCGTGTTGAAACGCGGCAAGCTGTTGTTTGGCGACGAGGCGTTGCAGCGGCTCCAGCTCAAAGAAGGTTTCATCGCCATCAATGAGGGAGAGCACTTCCGGTTGCAGCACAAAAAAACCGCCGTTAATCCAGCCGTTTTCGGTTATCGGCTTTTCGACAAAGCGGGTGACCTGCTCATTCTGAAGTTCCTATGCGCCGAAGCGCCCCAAGGGCTGCACCGCTGTTAGCGTTGCGAGCTTGCCGCTTTGTTTATGAAAGCGCAGCAAATCGCTGATGTTCACGTTGCTGAGCCCATCGCCATAGGTCATGCAAAACGGCTCATCATCGAGATACATACCAACGCGCTTAATCCGCCCGCCGGTCATCGTGTCTTCGCCGGTATCAACGATGGTGACGCGCCAATCTTCGCCGCGTGCCCTTACCGCCGGCAAGAATAACAACTTTCATGGGACAATCCGCATGGCGGCATCGAGCGTGTTGCTCAGCAAACACGCAATCGTCATGGGCCCCACGCCGCCGGGAACGGGCGTTATCGCGCCGGCAACGGCAGACACCGCCGCATAATCAACATCGCCCACCAATACATCTTTACCGTTCGCACCCGCAGCGCGGTTGATACCCACATCAATCACCACCGCGCCGGGCTTAACCATATCCGCCGTAACGAACTTTGTCCGGCCAATGGCCGCAACGAGGATATCGGCTTGGCGCGTAATAGCGGCTAGGTCTTTTGTTTTGGAATGCGCAATCGTCACCGTGCAGTCGTTTTGCAGCAGCAGCGCCGCCATGGGCTTACCGACAATATTGCTGCGCCCCAGCACCACCGCGTGTTTACCCGCGAGACCATTCGGCACATAATGATGTAGGAGTTTTAGGCAACCGAGCGGCGTGCATGGCACAAAGCCGTCCATGCCAATCGAGAGCCGCCCAACATTCACCGCGCTGAACCCGTCCACATCCTTATCGGGATGAATGCGGTTAATAACCTTGCCCGCCTCAATATGAGCCGGTAGCGGCAATTGCACGAGAATGCCGTGAACTGCTCTGTCCGCGTTAAGCTTATCAATAAGCGCCAGTAAATCGGCCTGCGGCGTTGTTTCCGGCAATTTATGCTCAAAACTCTCCATGCCAACTTCAACGGTTTGCTTGGCTTTGTTGCGCACATAGACTTGGCTTGCGGGGTGCTCACCCACCAGCACAACGGCTAGGCCGGGCTTCACCCCTTTGGCCTTCACAAAGCCCGCAACCGCGCCGGTTAAATCAGAGCGAATCTTGGCGCTGAGCAGTTTTCCATCAAGAACAACGGGCTGGGTCATCGGGAATCCTTAGTGCACAAGCAAACGCAACACATCAACAAAGAAATAGAGCGCCAGCATCAGGGCAATGGGCGATAAATCGGCCTGCATGCTCGGCCAATGGCGCGCCTGAAGCCTACGAAAGGGCTTTAATACCGGCTCGGTTATCTTATAGGCGATGTCGTTAAAGCCATACACCAAGCGGTTGCGCGGGTTGGCCTTGCCGAAATAAATCAACCAGTGCAGCGCAATCTGGATGAACAAAAACAGCAGGAAAACGTTGATGATATTGACGATGAGGTTAATGACAGGAATCATGAAGGATATGTAGAGCCTATCCTAGATTGACGCAAGTAGGTTGAGGGCAGGTTGAAGCGCGTCTTTTGCCCTGCTCACTCTTTATAATAAAAAGCCCGGCGCATCTCGCGGATTTCAACGGTGCGCACCACCTCATCGGGAAGATTCTTCTTCAGCGCCGCCACCACTGCCTGTTGAATCACGCTGATTTCAGCCCACGAGCGGCCTTCTAATAACCGCACCTCAACATGCGCAAACAGGCTTTCGGGCTTTGGGTTTTCGCCGGTGTAGTATAGTAGCGAGGGCACACTGCGGCTTTTCACATCTTTCGCGCCCACAGTCGGCTGGGCGCACAGCGTCTCGTGGAGCTGTTTTAAAACAGCGGGAATATCAAGGCGTTCGGCCAGCGGCGCGGCATGCTCTAAAATCAAATGCGGCACGGCGGCTTAAACCTTTTTCGTCAGCCGTTCGACTTCATCGCGCACGATGCGCTCAACAATATCCGGCAGGTTGCTGTTGAGCCAGTCTTGCAGCAAGGGCTTGAGCATCTGGCGGGTTAAATCCTCCAGCGTCGGGCTGCCGGGGGTATTAGCGACGCGGAAATCAGCACCAAGCGCGGCGGTTGTGTCGCCTTGCTGCTGGCGCTCCTGAGCGCGCTGAAGTTCGGCGAGCGATTGAACAGACGCCGCAATGGCAGCAGGGGATAGCAAGGCCATGTCAGCATCCTCATCAAAAGCATTGGTTTGCGGCGCGGGACGGCTGGGCGCGGCTTTTGCAACCGGCTCTGGCGCAGCGGGAGCGCTAGGAAACGCATCATCCAGCGTGCTGGAAAACGGTGACGGACTATCAACAATCGGCGCCGGCTCTGCATTCCAAGCGGGCGCGTCATTGAATGATTCGCTGCTGGCAAAAGGATCAGCGCTGGCGCTGGCCTCGCTGGTATCCTCGTCAAAACCCGCGCCGATGCTTATCTCACCGCTGCTGAAACTGTCACTGGCAAAGGGGTCTGCGTCGCTGGCATTAAAATCACCCGCGTTATCAAGATTATCGGTATTTTCAGATACAATGGCGGCAAAGGCGCTTTCAGCCGTTGCGTCCTCTGTGGGGGCGGCTTCAAAGGAAGGTTCGAACGCGGTTTCAGCAAGCGCGAACTCGTTTGTCGGTGCGGCGCTGTTTTCTGCGGCCTCCAGAACGGTTGCGGCGGCGTCTTGCTCTGCCAGTGCAGCGGAAAAAGAGGTGTCCCCCGCTTGCTCATCCACCAGAAAATCAGCTTGGCCGATTTCAGAGAGCGTGCCGTCATCGTTTACCACGGTGGTGAGTTCTAAAACATCGTCGGTCGCTTCAACAGCGCGGGCATAGGCCTCGCCTGAAGGAGCCGCCGCGGGCGGTGCGTCTTGTTCTGAGATAATCCGGCGAATAGATGCCAGAATCTCTTCCATGGATGGTTCTTCTTTTATCGCGGCCACAGCCATGGGGTGTCTCCCTCAGATTTTTCTTACTTATCTGGAGGGCATTGTAACCGGCCTACGGGTCTAGTCAACCGTATCGGTATCGGCAAAGCCTATCCACTGGCCTTTAACCGTGTCGAACTCTGTTTTTGCATCATAAAGCGTGGTCGGCAGCGCGAGTGATGCAGCATTCAGACGGCCAATCGCCGACAGCAATGTGTATTGCGCAACCACTTCCTCACGCTCGGTGCGGATAAGATTCACACGGGCATTGAGCAGTTCTTGTTCAGCGTCGAGAACATCAATAACGGTGCGCGAGCCAACCACGGCCTCTTGCCGCACCCCATCCAGCGCCACTTCCGCGGCTTTAATCTGGCTGTTAAACGATTCAATCTGCGCGCGTGCGGTT
>JAJTHO010000100.1 GCA_021297975.1 Alphaproteobacteria bacterium | reverse complement strand
TGACTTTACCAAAGGACTCGCCGCCTAATGCGCTATCTTCCCCATACTGCTGCGGATCGCAGCGCGATGCTGAGCCGGATTGGCGTTAAAAACATTGATGCTCTTTTTAAAGATGTGCCGGCCAAGGCGCAGCGCACGGACCCTGTTGCCTTGCCCTATCACCTTCCCGAAGCATTGGTTGCCAAACAGTTTAAATCGTGGGCAGCCGCGAACGCCAACGCGGAAACGCACCTGTCGTTTCTGGGCGCGGGCATCTACAGCCACGCGATTCCGGCAAGCGTCGATGCGCTGATTCAGCGCGGTGAGTTCCTCACCTCTTACACGCCGTATCAGCCGGAAATTGCCCAAGGCACACTGCAATATTTGTTTGAATTTCAAACGCAAATCGCGCTGCTGACCGGGATGGATATTGCGAATGCGTCGCTGTACGATGGTTCCACCGCGTGCGTTGAGGCCATTCAAATGGCGATGCGGGTAACGGGGCGGAAAACGGCGCTGCTGTCCGGCGGGCTGCATCCCGAATACCGCGCTGTAGCTGAGACATACGCCCACATGACGGGTTTTAGCGTCACTGCAAACCCGCCGACGCTGGCTAAGGCCGAAGACCTGATAGCCCAACTTTCAGACACGCAAGCCTGTGTTGTGGTGCAATACCCCGATTTCTTTGGCGAGATTCAGGATTATAAAGCCTTGGCCGCTGCGGCAAAAGCCAAGGGTATCCTGGTTATTGCTGTGTTTACGGAACTGCTTGCGCTCGGCGCACTCCAGCCCCCCGGCGCGTGGGGCGCGGATATTGCCTGCGGCGAAGGGCAGTCGCTTGCGTGCGGCGCGTCCTTAGGCGGGCCCCATGTGGGGCTGTTTGCTTGCCGCAAAGAATACCTGCGGCAATTGCCGGGGCGTATTTGCGGTGAGACGCTGGACACAGAAGGGCGGCGCGGCTTTGTGCTGACGCTCTCAACCCGCGAGCAACATATCCGCCGCGATAAAGCCACCAGCAACATTTGCACCAATTCGGGGCTTATTGCGCTGGCGCTGACGATTCATCTCAGCTTGCTCGGCAGCAATGGCTTGACGCAGCTTGCGGCGCTAAACCACGCCAACGCAGCGCTGTTAGCCGATGCGCTGGTGAAAGTGCCCGGCGTGAAGGTGCACAACACGGCGTTTTTCAATGAAATCCTCGTTGAATTGCCGAAAGCCGCCGCCCCGGTCGTCTCGCTGCTTGCGGCAAAAGGCATCCTCGCCGGGGTTCCGGTGTCGCGCTTTTACCCGCAATACCCCAATCATCTTTTGCTCGCGGCCAGTGAGGCAACGGACGCGGCGGCAATTGAAACATTAACAAGCGCCCTGCGCGGAGTCTTATAATGCTGCACTCTAAAGGTTTAAACTTCGAAGAGCCGTTATTGTTTGAAAGCGGCAGCAGTGACGATGCCGTGTTCGGCGTTGATGTGGCGGCTGTATCGGCTCATACCGCAAAGCTCGGTACGTTTGCCCGCAAAGCGCCCCTTGGCCTCCCCAATCTCTCTGAGCCGGAAGTCGTGCGCCATTTCACACGGCTGAGCCAGAAAAACTACAGCATCGACAGCGGTTTTTATCCCCTTGGCTCGTGCACGATGAAGCACAACCCGCGTTTGAATGAGATGCTGGCGCGTCTGCCGGGCTTTGCCCAGGCGCATCCGTATCAGCCAAAAGAAACCCTCACCGGCGCGCATGCGTTGATGCAGGAACTCGGCCACTGGCTGTGCACGCTGACGGGTATGGCGGCGGCCAGTCTTTCCCCCGCCGCCGGGGCGCACGGCGAGCTATGCGGCATTATGACCATTAAAGCGGCGCTCACCGCAAAAGGGCGCAAAGCCAATATTATCCTTGTTCCCGAATCTGCCCATGGCACGAACCCGGCAACAGCGGCGGCCTGCGGCTTTCAGGTTGAGAACATCAAAGCAACGGCGGATGGTCGCGTTGACTTAGCGGCGTTGCAAGCGCGTCTCGGTGATGATGTCGCGGCCATTATGCTGACCAATCCCAACACCTGCGGGCTGTTTGAGCGGGATATTATCACGATTGCAGAGGCTGTGCATGCCGTGGGCGCGTATTTTTACTGCGACGGCGCGAACTTTAACGCCATTGTCGGGCGGGTGCGCCCAGCGGATTTGGGCATTGATGCGATGCATATCAATTTGCACAAAACCTTCTCAACGCCCCACGGCGGCGGCGGGCCCGGCAGCGGGCCGGTGGTCTTTTCCGCAGCGCTTGCCCCCTATGCGCCCTTACCAGCCGTTATACACGATGCGCTGGTGCTGGAGGATGCAAGCACAGAGCGGTGCGGCACCATCAAAGCCTACCTCGGCCAATTCGGCACCTTTGTGCGGGCGCTGGCCTATATGTACAGCATGGGCGCAGATGGCCTTAAACAGGCGGCAGAAGATGCGGTTCTCAATGCCAATTATCTCGGCGCATGCCTCAGCGATCTACTCACACAAAGCTATCCTTCCCCGGTGATGCACGAAGTGCTGTTTGATGATCGCTTTTTGAAAAATACGGGTGTGACCACGCTCGATTTTGCGAAAGCCATGATTGATAAGGGCTATCACCCGATGACGATGTACTTCCCGCTCGTTGTTAGCGGTGCGTTCCTGATGGAGCCAACCGAAACAGAATCGAAAGAAACGCTGGATACCTTTATTGAGGCGGTGCGCGACTTAGCGATTCTGGCAAAAACTGGCACAGCAGCAGAGCAGTTTAAAGCAGCCCCGCAATATGCGCCGCGGTCGCGGCTTGATGAAACGCGTGCTGCCCGCACGCCGATTTTACGCTGGACGGGTTCTAAAACACCGCAAGACGCCGCAGCGGCAGCCTAAACAGCCGCGCCAGTATCAGCGTTACCAGCGCAACGAAAAGCCCGGAGTGCAGCACATCCGATAGGTAATGCGCGCCTTGGGCAATGCGCACATAACCGAAAACACCGCCCATGATTAGCCCGGCGGAAAGCCAGGCAACGCGAAAGCGCGACACTGCCGCAAAGGCCAGCAGGAAAAAGCCCATCGACGCATCACCCGATGGGAACGAACAGTTTTTTGCGCATTGATCGCTAACAACCCACACCGGGCTAAAGCTGCGCACGCCCCCGAAATCGGTGGTCTGGCTGGGGCGGGCGCGTCCCCAGTTGTCTTTGAACACCGTGTTGACCACCAGTCCCGGCGCAACCGCGAGGACGACAATAATAAACAGCGCCTCATAGGGCGGCAAGACTGACCAGCGTTTGCGAAAAATAATGTAATAAAGTAAGGAGCCGAGGGCGAGAACCGCAACAATCTTGGCCATGATGTCCACGGCCTCGTTGGCAAAACGGTAGGGCTGCGTGAATTTTGCGGGAAAGGTGGCGGTTTCTGTATCATAAAACGCGGCGCTCGCGGCTTTGTCCCATTCAGGATGGGTATAAAATACCCCGCCTGTGATCAGGATAAGAAGTAATAAAGCGGCCAGCGCTATGCGGAAAAAGCTCTTAGTCATGACCCTTATATCCATCAAGATAAACAACGGTAAATGTCAAGCGCTGATCGGGGCGCGGCATGACAGTTATCTCCCCGCGCGGCTCAACAGTAGCGAATTGGCTGAAAAGCAGCGGCTCACCCGCGCGCGCAAAATACAGCAGCGGCGTGGGCGTTTTTTCATCAAAACGGCAACAGAGGCTAAAATGATTCGTGGGCTTCTGATTCGGGTCAAAGATAAAGACATTCTCGCTCTTAAGCGCATCCCGCCCGTAATAGCGCAGCCACGCCGTGGGCATCCGGTCGCGGGTTACAACGGCGCAGCCGGGGCATTCGGCGGCGCGTTTTGCCAAGAAAGCAGCGGTCATCTGCTCATAACCGCGAATTTTACGTAAAGGGTCTTTTTTAAGCGGTAAGTCAGCCGCCAGCCACGGCAGTGTTAGTAGCAACGCGCCCAGTATAGCATTAAACATGACGGCGCGGCGCAGCCAGGGCAGCCAGCCGCGCATGGAGGCGGCAACACCGATAAGCACTATCCCCCCCACATACGCCGACACGCCCCAGTTGGCATTAGCGCGGGAGAGAAAGGCTTGCCCGGTAATCAGCAGCAGCGGCAGCAGGCTTAGCCATAGCAGTGCGTTATTGTTGCCAAAATGCAACCGCCTTGGTTGCAAAATAACCGCGCAGAGCAGCAGAAACAGTGCGCCAATAACCCCCGCCTGCTCCCCGATAAAGGCCAGCGCATCCAGCGGGTTTAAGCGAAAGCCGCCGCCTTGGATATTGGCTTCCGTGTGGGCAAAGGTGATAAAGCCGTGCTGCGCGTTCCACCACAGATTCGGCGCAAGACAGAGCAACATCACGACTAGG
>JAJTHO010000101.1 GCA_021297975.1 Alphaproteobacteria bacterium | reverse complement strand
CGCAGCCTTTAGAAATAACCCTAGAAGCAGTGGCCTCGATTCGGGCTGAAAACGCCATTATCCTGCGTCCGGAAATAACCGGCGTTGTTGAGACGATTCATTTTACCGAAGGAAAAGCCGTGCCGATGGGCGCGCCGTTGATAACGCTGGATCAGCGCCTTGCTAAAGGGGATTTAGCAGCGGCGCAGGCGGCGGTGAGTCTTGCCGAGACCAATTACAAGCGGGCGGATAATCTTATCCGCAGCGCGGCGGGTTCTGAACGCGTGCGCGATGAAGCCGAAGCGCAGCGCCGCACCGCGCGGGCGAATTTAGAGCAAGCGCAAGCACGGCTGGACAAAACAGAGCTGCGTGCGCCTTTTGCCGGGATTCCGGGGCTGCGGCGCGTGAGTCTGGGCGAGTATGTTCAGCCGGGTAAAGACCTTGTCTCGTTTACAGCCTTAGAGCCGCTGAACGTGGATTTCAGTGTGCCGGAGAACGCGGCGGGGCAGGTGTCTGTGGGGCAAAGCGTTACGGTGCGCGTTGATGCTGTGCCCGGCAAAGTCTGGACAGCAAGCGTTATTGCGGTGGATCCGCAGATTGATGCGCGCACGCGCACATTAGCGGTGCGGGCGCGGCTTACGGACACCGGCGGCGCGGTGCAATCGGGGATGTTTGCGCGGGCAGTGCTCGTGACGGGTAGGCGGGATGATGCGCTGCTGGTTCCGGAAGAGGCGCTGATACCGCAGGGCGACCGGGCGGCGGTGCTGCTTATTAACGCAGACGGCAAGCTGGAGCGTAAAGCGGTTGTGAGCGGCGCACGGCAAGGCACGCTGGTGGAGGTGCGCGAGGGGCTGAGCGCGGGGCAGAAAATAGTCATCAGCGGCCAGAATAAGCTAAGACCCGGCCAAGCGGTGCAGGTTAAACCGTGAGCACGCTCGCTGAAACGTCTATCAAGCGGCCAGTTTTCGCGACCGTCATGAATATCATGCTCGTGCTGATCGGGATTGTGTGTTTTGACCGGCTGCCGGTGCGAGAATACCCGAATATTGATACCCCGGTTGTGACCGTTGAGACAAAGTATGTTGGTGCTTCTGCGGAAATCATGGAGACGCAGGTCACGAAGCCTCTGGAAGATGAGCTGTCGGGGATTGAGGGGGTTGATTTTATACGCTCGGTTAACCGCGCCGAATCCAGCCAGGTGACGGTGCAATTCCGACTGACACGGAATCCGGATGCGGCGGCAAACGATGTGCGGGATAGGGTGTCGCGCAGCCGGGGGCGGCTGCCCGATGATGTGGAAGAGCCGATTGTGGCGCGGGTTGAGGCGGATGCCAGCCCGATGATGTGGGTTAACCTCAACAGTGAGGTGCATAACCAGCTGGAAGTCTCGGAAGTCGCGGATTTGCTGGTGCAGGACAGGCTGGCGATTTTGGATGGGGTTGCGCGGGTTAACGTGTTTGCAGCGCGGAAACTGTCGATGCGCATATGGCTGGATGCGCTGCGGCTGGGCGGGTATGGCCTCACCACAGAGGATGTGGAAAACGCGCTGCGGGAGCAAAACGTGGAGATTCCAGCCGGGCGTGTTGAAAGCGCATCAAGGGAATTTACTGTGCTCAGCCAGACGGATTTAAACACGCCGGAGCAGTTTGCGGCGATTACCCTCAGGCGCGAGGAAAACGGCGGCATTGTACGCCTCGGCGATGTGGCGCGGATTGTGTATGGGGCGGTGGATGAGCGGCAGGTTGCCCGGTTTATGGGGCGCAATTCGGTGTCGTTAGCGATTGTGAAGCAATCAACCGCGAACCCACTGGAGATATCGAAACGGGTGCGGCAATCGCTGGGGGATTTGCAGAAATCCATACCAGACGGCATGCATCTGGATGTTGCCTATGACAGCTCGGTGTTCATTAACGCCTCAATAAAAGCCGTATTCCGCACGATTTTTGAGGCAACAGTGCTGGTTGCGCTGGTGACATTTCTGTTTTTGCGCAGCGCGCGCGTGACGCTTATACCGCTTGTGACTATCCCTGTCTCGCTTATTGGCGCGCTGGCGCTCATGTATGCCTTTGGTTTTACGCTCAACACGTTGACTTTATTATCCATGGTGATTGCTATTGGCCTTGTGGTGGATGATGCGATTGTGGTCTTGGAGAATACCACGCGGCATGTGGAAAAGGGGATGGCGCCGTTTGAAGCGGCGCTTACCAGTATGCGCGAGATTAGTTTTGCAGTTGTGGCGATGACAATAACTTTAGCGGCGGTGTTTGCGCCCATGGCCTTTGCAACCGGGGCAACGGGGCGGCTGTTTATTGAATTTGCGCTGACGTTGTCGGCGGCGGTGCTCATTTCCGGGTTTGTGGCGCTGACCCTCGCGCCGATGCTGTGCAGCAAGCTTTTGCACCGCGAAGAGCAGGCGGCAACTGGATGGAAGGCGCGCTCGGAAAACACCTTGCGAGCGGTAGAGACAGGGTATGCGCGCTGGCTTGGCAAAACACTAAGCAGCCGCCGCGCGATATACAGCGGTGCGGGGGCTGTTGCGCTATTGGCTGCGCTTATATTCTTTATCTTGCCGCGCCAGCTCACCCCCGCAGAAGATAGAGGGGTCTTGTTCCTTTCCGCGCGCGCCCCAGAAGGATCGACGGTCGGATACAGCGATCGCTATATGCGCGACATTGAAGAAATTTTTGAGGCAATTCCTGAGGCGCGTGCGCACTTTGTGGCGATAGGTTTCCCGGTGATTGTTCAGAGCACAGGGGTTATCCTTTTAAAAGATTGGAGTGAGCGTAGCCGCCATTCCACCGAGATAAACGAATCCCTGCGCAGCAAACTGAGCACCATTCCGGGGTTGCTGGCCTCAACCAGCAATCCGCCCTCTTTAGGGCAAAATACCCGTTCGTTGCCGATTGATTTTGTGATTGCATCAACCAGCAGCTTTGAAGACCTGAGCAAGGTTGCCAATGAGCTGGTTGCGAAAATGCAGCAAAACCCCAACTTCATCACCCCCGACAGCGATTTAAAACTCAGTATGCCAGAGCTTAAAATCACGGTTGATAGAGACAAGGCGGCTGCTTTGGGCATTTCTGTTGAAAGCATTGGCCGCACGCTGGAAACTATGCTGGGCAGCCGTCAGGTGACGCGCTTTAAGCGCAGCGGCGAACAGTATGATGTGTTGGTGCAAATTGAAAACAATGGGCGCGAACGGCCGCAGGACATCAACAGTATTCATGTGCGGGCGGCAAGCGGCGAGATGGTGCCGCTCGGCAATTTGGTGACGTTAAAGGAAAGCGTTGCGCCGCGCGAACTCAACCATTTTAACAAGCTGCGCGCCGCCAAAATTACCGCCAACCTCGCCCCCGGTTATGCGCTGGGGGAGGCGCTAGACTGGATGAAGGCGGAGCTTGAGAAAATTGATGCAACCGCCATTCCCGAATATTTTGGCCAAAGCCGGGAATTTAAAGAATCCAGCAGCAGCTTGGGGCTTATTTTCACGCTGGCGCTGGTGTTTATTTATCTCGTTTTGGCGGCGCAGTTTGAAAGCTGGCTTGATCCGCTTGTTATATTGTTGACCGTGCCGCTGGCGCTGTTTGGCGCGCTTCTAGCGGTGTGGCTGACGGGGGGAAGTTTGAACGTCTACACGCAAATTGGCCTCATTGCGCTCGTGGGACTCATTGCGAAAAACGGTATTTTGATTGTGGAATTTGCCAATCAGTTGCAGGAGCGCGGGGCGAATGTGCTGGAGGCAATGCAGCAAGCTGCCTTAATCCGCCTGCGCCCGATTTTGATGACAACGGCGGCAACCATTCTCGGCGCGGTACCGCTTGCCTTAGCGGCGGGCGCGGGAGCCGAAGCGCGCGCGGCCATTGGCTGGGTTGTGGTGGGCGGGATGAGCGTGGGGACGCTGATGACGCTGTTTGTGGTGCCGGCGTTTTATGTGCTGCTGAGCGTTCCAAAGCATAAGCATGCGGCGGCGCTATAACCATTTACTTCCCTCTGGCTTCGCAATAGTAAAATCCCATGCGAATACTTTTTGCCTGTCACTTTAAATACCAGATGGCCTACGGCATTATGCACAAATTGGTGCATGGCCTGATTCGGGGCGGGCATCAGGTGATGCTGTTTGATGATCGGCGGGTTGCGCGGGCGGCAACGTGGTTTAATTCGCGCAAATTCGGTATTCCGGCGGCGAACAAACGGCTTGTTGAGGCGTGTTTTGAATACCAGCCAGAATTGCTTATCTTAGGCCATTGCGAGATGATTGCGAACCGCACGTTGGAGACAATCCGCGGGATGCTGCCGAACATTCGGATGGTGTACCGCAACGATGACCCGTTGATGCACCCGCAGAACGTGAAGGATATGCAGAGCCGCACGGAAAGTGTGGACTGGATTTTCAGCACGACAGCGGGGGATGCCCTGCGGCAATTTTCTGGCAAGCGCGCCAAAATAGCCCATGTGCCGAATCCGGTGGATAGTGTTTTAGACCCTGGCCGCGCTTTTGAGCGCACCGACCAGAGCGCCGATGTGTTTTACGGTATCGGCGGGGTGTATGCGGGTGATCCGCGCCCGGCGTATATTGCGGCGCTGAAAGAGGCATGCCCTACGGTGCGGTTTGATGTGTGGGGGATGAATGGCCGTCCGGGGCTGTTTGGCCAGCATTATTTAGAGGCGCTGTTTCGAGCTAAAATGGGGCTGAATTATAGCCGCGAAAATAATGTGTATCTGTATTCCTCTGACCGGATGGCGCAATACATGGGCAATGGACTCTTGACATTTATTGACCGTGCGACGGGCTTTACTGAGTTGTTTAGCGAGGACGCAGTAGGTTTTTACAGTGATGCGGCGGAATTAGCCGAAAAAATACGGTTTTTTGCTAGTGATGACGCGGCGCGGATGGAAACAGCAAAACGCGGCTGGGCGCGGATTCATGATATTTTTAATTCCGAGAAAGTGGGGCAGTTTATGGTGGACTGCGCGTTTGAGAAGCCTTTTCCGCATTCCTATGCTTGGCCAACAACGGCGTATTAAACCGGCATCACCCCAAACAAATGCGAATATTTTTTTAAAACCGCATAGGCGGCGTTGATGCTTTTCAGTTTTTCTTCGGTGCCCTTGGCCGCGCCGGCGGCATCGGGATGATAGCGTTTGGCGAGTTCTTTATAGCGCACTTTAATCGCCGTAAAGTCGCAGCGGTCATAGATACCAAAGAGTTGTAACGCGTCGCGCACTTCTGCGGCAAGCAGCGACATGCTATCAGCGGGCGGCTGTTTGCGCTGTTGGTTGTTCGCCCGGTTGCCGCCAAAGGGGCGGGTGGGGCGCTCCCACGTTGCGGCGGCGCGAACGTCTGCTTCCACCGCCTCGGCAGACATCCCGGCGTAATAATCCCAGCGGGCGTTGTATTCTTTGACGTGTTCTAAACAGAACCAGTAGTACTCGGTCAGCAAATGGCGGTGGCGCGGGGCGCGGTGCTCGCCCGCCGCTTTGCAACCCGGCACATCGCAGGCACGCGCATGCTTCTTGACGGTGCTTTCGTAAAAAGCAACATTCATAATATCATCGAGGTCAGCGCGGCGTTTGGCCATAATCAATGAGTATAGGAGCTTTCTCGTGCCCACTACAACTGAGATTGAACACAAATTGCGCGAATCTTTAGCGCCCAGCCATTTAGAGGTGCTGGATGAATCGGCGGCACATAAGGGACACGTGGGTGCGCGTCCTGGCGGAGGTAGCCATTTTCGGGTGATTATTCGCTCTGACGCCTTTAAAAATCTCAATAAAGTACAACAGCATCAAGCGGTGTATAAGGTGTTACAGGCGGAGCTACACGGCAACAATGGCGCGATTCATGCGCTGGCGCTGGATACGGGGGCTTGATTTTTTCTTGTTATGATTGTATTATGAATTATGTGCAATGTATAAGGGCACAGCAACAGAGGCAGACCTATGGCGCGACGCACCGACTATGAATCTTCGCTCAGTTTACGCAATATTCTTGTCAATGGCAAACGCACCAGCATTCGGCTGGAGCCTGAGCTGTGGAACGCGCTAGAGCTTTTGGCAGAGCGCGAAGAGCGCAGTATGCATGAGTTGTGCAGTTATGTTGCGCTTCGGTATCAGCCGCATCCTTTTACATCCGCGGTGCGGGTGTATCTGGTGGAAACGCTTCTCGCGCAAAGCAAGTATATCGACCCTTTTATTAAACTTGTACCGTCTTTTCATGGTCAAGCCGCCTGAGCTTAATGTTAAGCGCGCGGGTGCGCAGCGCGGAAATTGCGGCGGAGTTGTTCGGCATTAAGGTGTGTGTAGCGGCTGGTGGTATTCAGGCTTTTATGCCCCAACAGCTCCTGAATTGCCCGTAAATCCGCGCCGTTTTCCAGCAAATGAGTCGCACAGGAGTGGCGTAGCGCATGGGGTGTTGCGGTTTCAGGTAGATTATAGCGCCGCCGCAAGGTGCGCACGATGCTGTTGGCAGAGGCCGCCTGCCACGTCTTGCCCCGCAGACCGCGAAAGAGTGGGGCATCCTGGGGCAGTGTATGGGGGCAGCGTTTGGTGTAGTCGTCGACGGCATGAAGAACAGCAGGAAGCAGCGGCACATCACGGGCTTTTTGCCCCTTACCGCGCTCAATCCGGGCGGTTGTGCCTTGAATATCCCGGGGGCAAAGGGCGAGCGCCTCGCTGATGCGCATTCCCGTGCCGTACAGCAGCACAATGAGTGCATGATTACGGGCGGTTATCCAGATTTCCTCGTCATCGTGCTCCTCCAGCGCCCCATCGCGCAGCGCCGTCACCGCCTGCGGGCTAAGGGCGCGGGGCAGTGGCTTTCCTGCCTTGGGCGGGCGCATGGTCAGCAGGGGGGTATCGGGCAAGGTGCCGTCGTTTACCAAAAAACGCAGGAAATTTTTAACGCCGAGAAAATGCCGGATAACGCTGCTGCGGGTTTGTTCCGTCCCTAAATGGGCAAGAAAGGCGCGTAAATCGGTTGTTTTTAGTGATTTTAGCGTGTCCAGTGTCGGCATAGCACCGTGATGCTGGGTTAAAAATGCCACAAACAGCCGCGCGTCATTCTGATAGGCGATGAGGGTATGCTGGGATACGCGGCGCTGCTGCGCCAAATGGGCGCTCCAACGCTGGAGGTGCTGGCTTAGTTCTCCAGTGCTTTCCACAGCCGTAGGCTTGATTCGAGCACATTCGCAAGGAAAATCAGCAGTTCAACGCTCTGCCCTGGGGCAAAGCTGCCGGGCTGGGCAGCGCCAAAAGCCAGCATCCCCGGCGGGGTTGAATAATCCAGCTGGATTTTAACGTAGGCATCCGAACGCACGCCCTGCGCCATGCCGCCAAAAATCGCCTTGTCGCCATGCACCAGCGGGCGCAGCATCACGCTGTGTTTCATACCAATCAAGCGGTTTACCGAGCCGGGCTCCAGCGCAACAATGAGGTCTTCATCAAACCAGACATTGCCGGCATGGTCGTTCTCTAAGCAAAATTGAATCGCCGCCAGATTGAGATGCTGCGGCCAGTCATTCAGCACGATATCAATTAAATCGGTGCTGTTGTCCGCCTCCAGCGCCATCAGCACGCATTCGTGAATCTTTTGCTGGGTCAGCATGTTGTCACGGGCGGTATTAAAGAAATCGGTCTGCTGAGCGCGGAGGGTATTGAGCGTGCGCTGCAACTGTTCAATCTGGTATTTCTGGAAATCGGCAATGCCGCCATTGGTGGGGCGGGCAAGGGGGGCTAAATCCGCTAGGAGTTCTGGGTGTCGTACCAGAAAATCCGGGTGTTTGGCGAGGTATTGGCTGACTTGTTGATCGCTGATATTCAGCGTGTTTTCATTAACAGATTGCGGGGCGGCTGGCGGCATGGTGGGGGTGGACATCCGGCTCTCCTTTAGGCAGTCTTTTTTGTTGATGGGGCTACGTCTAGAATCCGCTGACCGGTTTTTGCCCAATCGCTGACGAACGCGGCGAGGCCTTTATCGGTTAACGGGTGGTGGTACAGTTGCTTCAAGGTGCTGGCGGGCATGGTGGCAACGTGGGCACCGGCCTTTGCCGCCGCCAGAACATGCTGGGGATGGCGGATAGAGGCGGCGAGCACTTGGGTGTAAAATTCAGGGTAGTTGCTGTAGACATCCAGAATATCATGGATGAGTTCCATGCCGTCTTGGCCGATATCATCAAGGCGGCCAACAAACGGGGATATGTAGGCAGCGCCCGCTTTGGCGGCGAGCAAGGCTTGGTTGGCAGAGAAACAAAGAGTTACGTTCACCGGCACGCCCTGGCCGCTGAGGATTTTACAAACCCTTAAGCCGTCATAGGTGAGCGGGACTTTAACCACGACGTTTTTTGCGATTCCCGCCAGTTTTTCACCCTCAGCCAGCATGGTTTCAAAATCAGTGGCGGCGACTTCGGCGCTGACGGGCCCGGGCACAAGCGCGCAGATTTCCTTAATGGCTTCAATAAATTGCCGTCCTGATTTTGCAATTAAGGAAGGATTGGTTGTGACGCCATCCACCAGACCGGTTTCTACCAGGGCGCTTATTTCGTGCACATCGGCGGTGTCGAGAAAAAATTGCATCGGATGTTTCTTGTTTACGGGTTACGGTGATAAGATGCAAGGGTTAAGGAAATATTACGGTGGTGAATGATATTTTAGGGATGAGCGCGGTTGTTAAGGTGCGGGTTGCGGTGCCGGGGGGAAAGGGCCCTCAATTGCT
>JAJTHO010000012.1 GCA_021297975.1 Alphaproteobacteria bacterium | reverse complement strand
TCAAACACCGTTTGAAACAGCGATAATTCCGTATCCGCAGATGCCGTTGCCTCCGGCACGTTTGCGGCTTCCTCACTTACACCCGCCGTGCGCCGTGCTTTTAGCCACAACAAAACTACACTATCCCCATCAACAATCGGCGTTGTTATCTGTCCTGGCTGCATGGATTGCAGGGCGGCAGCGCGCATCGCGCCCATGGTTCCCAGTGCAACCCAGCCCAGATCGCCGCCCGATGCCGCGCTGCTGCTGGCGGAAAATTCCCGCGCGAGCGCCCTAAAATCCGCGCCGCTGCGCAAATCGCTGTAAAGCCGATCGGCCAGCTCCCGCGCACGGCGGCTGGCGGCCTTGTCCTTATCATCAAGGCGCAAGACAATTTCCGCAACGGCGTATTCTTGCTGCCCCTGATTACGGCGCAGGCGCTCTTTAACCTCCGCAATTTCATCCGCGGAAATCGTTATCCGCCCGGCGTATTGCCGCCGCACGAGCCGCCCCCATAGGATGCTGGCGCGTACTTGCTGTTCCAGCGCTTTATAGGGCACGTCTTTACTTGTTAAAATCTTACGCAGCATTCCGGGCTGCATCTTGTTTTGCGCCTCTAAATCCGCAATCGCGCTTTGTACTTCATCGTCAGTAACAGTCAGCCCGAGCTTTCGGGCTTCGCCCCCCTGGATAATCTCATCCACCATCTGGCGCAGGGTCTGGCGGCTGTAAAACTCTAAGGATTCGGTATTTTCCGCGACACCCGCAGACAGCAAGGCAAGCCGCGTTCGGGCGCGCAAATCAAAGGACGAAATAGCCTCATCGTTCACAACAGCGATAATCGCCGGCTCAGGGTTTGTTTGCGCGACCGCCGGGGCGGATGGCAGGAGCAGCGCGAGGAGGATGAGGACAAAATAGCAAGGCACGGCTTGCTTATAGCGCCCGCTTATGCGCCCCACAAGAGTGTAAGCGTTTCTATGGGCTAGAAAAGATTATCCCACTGCGCCGCATACCCCGCTACAATCCCGCCTACCAATGCCCCATACTTCTCCCGCAGTTCCGCGCACCGCGTGCGGTTGTGCATCTCAACACCCTTGCGCTCACTATACACTAACCCCGCCTCGCGCAGCACCTTAAAATGCTGGGATAGCGTGGATTTCGGCAGGGACACCCCGCCGCCGCACGCCCCCAAAAACGTCGAGCAGTTCTTCGCCGATTCGGCGCTCGCCAGTTCCATGAAAATCCGCGCGCGCACGGGATCGGCGAGGGCATACAAGATGCCTTCAACGGTGATGTGCTCTATCTTAGGGTGAGAGAGTGGGCGCATTATTCCTTCTTGCGGACTAAATTGCGGTTGACAAGAGATACTATAGTTCATATATGCAGAACAATTAAACAATACCATGCCTAACCACAATAAACAACACTCTTTTTTGGGGTGTCATTCCGAGCAAACAAAGCCACTAGGCTTTGTGCCGCCTGAGAATCTCCTCGTTATTCTGAGGGAGATCCTTCGATTTCGCAAAACCTTTGGTTTTGCTGCACTCAGGATGACGCCGTAAAGAAAGGCCAACCCGAAAGAACCCCGATGACGCTTTCTCTCTATCAAACCCTCGTTCCGCCCAGCTTGCTGGCGCTCACAAACCTCTCCGTGATTTTGCAAAAGGGGGCGGCCTTTGCAGCCGCGCGCAGCATTGACCCGGCGGTGCTGGTAAACGCGCGTCTCGCGCCGGATATGTTTCCGCTGTCCAAACAGGTGCAGATTGCAACAGACGTCGTAAAAGGCGGCGCGGCGCGCCTCGCGGGCATTGAGATTCCCAGCTTCCCCGACACCGAAACAACCTTCCCGGAATTGGAAGCCCGCGTTCAAAAGTGCATCGCGTTTTTAAAAACGATAACGGAGGCACAACTGAACGGCGCAGAAACCCGCGCGATAAGCCTTAAAGCTGGGGGGAATGAGTTGAAATTTACCGGGCTGCCGTATGTGCAGCACTTCGTCGTGCCGAATCTGTATTTCCACGTAACCATTGCCTACGCGATTTTGCGCCATAACGGTGTGGATGTGGGCAAGATGGATTTTCTCGGCGCGATTCAATAATGAGTATTTGCGCAGAAATTACGACGCCTTAAGCTCCCAGCCGCCGCGATCCGTCTGCTGAAAATACTGCAGCGCATACCCGGCGGCTTTATAGCTTTTCCACGCAAGGCGCGCCGCCGCAACGCCTTCTGTATGCCGCCCGTCAAAAAGAATCAGCACTTTCTCCATCCCGGCCAGTAGCGCTGAATCCACGCTATCGGGGAGCAGCAGAACGGTTGCCGCATTGGGGTTATCGTCCTCACTGGCCGTTATCCATATCGGCTCAACGGCAGGATTCTTGCTGGTTTTGGCGCTGCCATGGGGCAGAAAACCGCCGGGCTGCACCGTCCACAGCGCATCATCGAGGCTTTTTACCCGTTCCGCGCTGCTGCATTGAATGAGGAGCCGCGCGCCGCTGCTATAGACCTTTGCGGCAAGCTCCACCACCGCGTCGTCAACGCTGCGGCGGGTGAGGTGGTAAAAATTGAGCGCGGGCATACAGATGATAGATGACGAATGGCGGATGACGGATTACAAGTCAACGCATGTCCATCCTTATCCTCGATTTTGGCAGCCAGGTCACCCAGCTTATCGCCCGCCGTGTGCGGGAGGCGGGGGTGTATTCTGAAGTTGTTCCCTATACCGCATCCGCTGAAAAAATCCGTGCAGCCAAGCCCGCCGGTATCATCCTTTCCGGTGGGCCCGCCTCGGTGCATGAGGCACAAAGCCCACAGCTTCCCGCGGCGGTGCTGGAACTCGGCGTGCCGATCTTGGGCATTTGTTACGGCGAACAGGCGCTGTGCGCAGCCTTAGGCGGCGTGGTAGAGCCGGGCAAAACGCGCGAATTTGGCTACGCCGAAGTGACGGTGCAGCAGGATTCGCCGCTGCTTCGCGGCATCTGGAACAAAGGTGGCAGCTATCCCGTTTGGATGAGCCACGGCGATGTCGTCACTAAAATCCCGGCGGGCTTCACCGTGCTGGCCAGCAACCCCCACACCCCCTTTGCCGTGATAGCCGATGAGGCGCGGCGGATTTACGGCATCCAGTTTCACCCCGAAGTGGCGCACACGCCAGACGGCGCAAAGCTCATCCACAATTTTGTGCGCGGCATTTGCGCGGAGCGTGGCGATTGGACCATGAAAAGCTTTCGCCAAACGGCGGTGGATGCGATTCGGGCACAGGTAGGCAGCGGGCGGGTTATCTGCGGCCTGTCCGGCGGCGTGGATTCGTCGGTTGCCGCCGTATTGTTGCATGAGGCCATCGGTGAGCAGCTGACCTGTATATTCGTGGATACCGGCTTACTGCGCCTGAATGAAGCGCAGCAGGTGGTGAAGCTGTTCACGGAAAATTATAAAATAAAACTGGTGCATGTGGATGCGGGCAAACGCTTTCTGGACGCGCTTCAAGGCGTGTCTGACCCTGAGAAAAAGCGCAAAATCATCGGCGGATTATTTATCGAGATTTTCGATGCCGAGGCGCAGAAAATCGGCGGTGCGGGTTTCCTTGCGCAAGGAACGCTGTACCCTGATGTGATTGAATCCATCTCCAGCGCGGGCGGCTCGGTCACCATTAAATCGCATCATAACGTGGGCGGCTTGCCGGAGAAAATGAACCTCAAGCTCGTGGAACCGCTGCGGATGCTATTTAAAGACGAAGTGCGGAACCTCGGGCGCGAGCTGGGCTTGCCGGAGGCGATGGTGGACAGACACCCATTCCCCGGGCCCGGCCTTGGCATTCGTATCCCCGGCGCGGTGACGGCGGAAAAAGTCGCGCTGTTGCAGCGGGCGGATGCGGTTTATCTCGATGAAATCCGCAAAGCGGGGCTGTATCATGAGATTTGGCAGGCCTTTGCGGTGCTCCTCCCCGTGCAAACCGTTGGCGTGATGGGCGATGCCCGCACGTATGAGAGTGTGCTGGGGCTCCGCGCTGTGACCAGCTCTGACGGTACGACCGCGGCGGGATACCCCATGCCGCATGAG
>JAJTHO010000081.1 GCA_021297975.1 Alphaproteobacteria bacterium | reverse complement strand
TACAGCTCATTAATATTACCGCCCTCGCGCCCAGAGATGGCGACAACAGAAGGGAAACCCAGCCGTGACGCCTCTTCTTCGGCGTTTTTTGCGGCTTTGAGGTCGCCTTTGGTCGCGGCCACAATCACCGGTTTGCTAAAGCGGCGCAGCCAGCGTGCCAGCTCAATATCCAGCGGCGTTATGCCCGCCGCCCCGTCAACCACCAAGACCGCGCCGTCAGCCATGCCAAGCGCTTTTTCGGCGACTTTCAGCAGCTCAGCCCGCAGCAGTGCATCGCCCTGAAAATCTATCCCCGGCGCATCTAAAAGCCGCATATGCAGCCCGCCGGGCGTCTCTATCAGGCGCTCTTTATAATCGCGGGTTGTGCCAGGCGCATCGGCCACAAGCGCGAGGCGCTTGCCGCACAGGCGGTTAAACAGCGTCGATTTCCCCACGTTCGGGCGGCCAATAAGGACAAATGTTTGCATGAGGTTCTACCGGAACACGGCAAGGACGCCGTCTTGGCGCAGCAGGTATAATGTCCTGTTCGCTACAATCGGCGCGGTCAGCAGCGGGGCTGATTGCTCAATACTGCCGAGAACGCCGCCGGTGTAGGGCGAAACAGCCAGCAGCTGGCCATTACTGCCGCCCAGCAGCAAGCGGTCTCCGGCCAGAATCGGCGCTGTCCAGGTGATGGGGTCTTTTTTGTCTTCCTTGTCTTCAAATTTATCCAATTGGGTTAGCCAGAATATCTTACCGCTTAAGCGGTTGAGGCAAAGAAGTTGCGCGTTGTTGGTCAGAACAAAGAGGAACTCGCCAGCAACCCACGGCGTTGTGACGCCGCCGATTTCGCGCTCCCACAGTTTGCGACCATTGAGGCGGTTAATGGCTACAAGCCGCCCCGAATGCCCAATGGAGTAGACCGCATCATCCAAGACAACCGGACTTGCGGTGATGTCGGTCAGGCTGGCGGCAGCATTGACGCGGTTGACAGCGGCGAGACTCTCACTCCAGAGCACGCGGCCATTTTCCGGGCGCAGCGCAAACAGCTCGCCCGATGAATAGGCGGCAAGAACGGTGTCGTCCATCACCGCGGGGCTGGAGCCGCCAATCAGCATCGCGCCGCCAGTTAATCCGCCGTGTTGCCACAATTTTTTTCCGTCGCTGGCGTGGAGAGCGAACAGCTCATTGTCGAGCGTAACAGCGTAAACACGGTTGTTCGCCACTGTTGGCGCGCTGCGAACCGGGGCGGGCAGGTTGGTGCGCCAGATGACCGAGCCGGTATCGGGATTCAGCGCGACAACCTCATTAAACCCCGCCGCCACAATCAGCAGATTGCCGCTGTGTGCCAGACCGCCAAACGAGGGCGGGGTATCTTCTGATTCGGGCAATAAATCCACTGTCCAGGTAGTATTGCCGGTAACGCTGTCAAAAGCCGTAACCTGCGCGGCGGCATCCAGCGCAAAAACGCGATTACCGACGACAACCGGGGCGGCCAAGGGAACGGCATTACGCGTGCCTTCGCCGATATCATGGCGTTCTTTTTCTTCTAACGTTGCAGCGAGCGCGACATGCCCCAAGGAATGAGTCGCGTTGCCGCCGCTTGTTGGCCAGGCGGCAATCGCGCGCGGCGGCGGCACGCGAATGATACGCTCGGCATCGGTGATATCCGGGCGAAGACTTTGTTCCAGTTGCAGGACGGACACGCGGCCTTCACGCGATATTTCTACCTTGTTATCATCGCTGCTGCAGGCGCTTATCAAAAGGCCTGTTATGCAGCTGAGAGCAATAAAACGAACGGCGCGCATCAGAGTTTTTGATTTTCTAAGACGCTGAGATACGCTGCTGCACGCTGGCGTAGTGCAGGGGGCGCCGATACATCTTGGGAAAGTGCAGTCAACAGGGATATTGCGGCGGTATTGTCGCCGCGCTGGTGCGCTTCTAAGGCCTTTATTTCTCTGGCCATGGGGGCAAAACCGTTGTTTGTTTTTATGCTATCGTCAAGCATGGTGAGCAGCGCAGCGGGCAACGGCTGATTCAGTGCCAGTGTGCGGTATCCCGCGGCAACAGCGGCAATTTGGCGCAATAGCGCATCAACACTGCTGTTTCCGGCGAAGGCGATGAGAGCATCGCGCTGCGCAGCTGCATCATCGGATTTTTTCGTCAATAAAAGCGAGGACAATGCTGCATAACCCGAAGCGCCGCTGTCTTGTATTGCATTAAGCGCGGCCAGCGCGCCGGCATCATTAGGCTGACTATCTAAAATGCGCATCGCGCCAGCAAACTGTTCGGCAGCCGCAGCATTTTTCTCATAACGCCAGTTTTGATAACTCTGCCAGCCCACAACCGTAAAAAGGAGTAAAACCACAGCTGTGCTGAGCTTTCGGCCATGGCGGCTGAAAAATTGAACGAGTCTTTCTTGCTGGACATCGGCGGCGGCTTCACGCCAGACGGATTCGCCCTCTTCGGGTGCAATGGTGGGGATTTTTGACGGAGGTTGCTTCATAATACCCATCTTGTAACTGACACACTTACTGTGTTAGCGCCTAAGTTGAGCCTGTCAATGGGGTTGCAGGGTGGGGTAGTAAGCTGAGCGTCGTGATTTAGTTGGCTTTAGTCTCAATGGTAGGAGCGTTCGAGGCGGCATTTTTTACGCGCAGCTCATTCAGCAAGCCCGCAACACGACCACCATTTTTCTCAATCACCGCCGCGTATTCGGAGCGAAGGGTTAAGCCTAAACTAATCCCTTCAACGGCGATATCACCCACCCGCAGGGTGTTGCCGGTGCGGACAACGCGCCATTCGATTGCAACCGGGTTACTGGAGGCGGGGTCGATAATTTCAGCGGAAACAAGAACATGCTGGCCGCTGCCATCGAGGCGCGAGCCAGTCACGCGCATGGATTGGCCGCGGTAGCTTTTAAGTCGTGAGCGATACATTTGCATGCTTGATTCTTTAAAGAGCGCCAAAAATTCCTGACGTTCCGCCGGGGTTGCAATATTCCAGTAGCGAGCAAGGGCAAAGCGGGAGATACGTTCAATATCAAAGCTGTTAGTGTAGATTCGTTCAAAGGCAGAAAAGCGCTTCTCTTCCGGCACTTTAGCATCAGCAAGATCGCGGATAGCATCACGCACCAAATCATCAATGAATTTCTCGGCTGCTGCGCGATAGGCCGGGTCATCAACGTCCGCACTGACAGGCTGGTTTTGCGCTGCGGCCAAGGTTGGCACAGCCAAGAGCGACAAGGCCAGCAGAACCAAAAAAAAACGCACCTTAACGACCGATAACATCACAATGCCCCTGTTAGAAATTTTCAAACGCTTTATCACGCGCCGCAGTGTTTTCGCCACTGTCAATATTCGCAATGGCATTTTGGCGGCGTTGGTTATAAAAGCTACGCACTGCGGCGTAATAATCCAAAGTACTGCGACGAATAGACTCAATATTTTCTATATTAGCCTCGCGGCTTGAAACAATGCCGAGACCTTTTGCGCCGTATTCGTAGGCAGTGATATTCGTTTGCCGGGCAAGAAACCCGATAGGCGATGTTACAGTGTCAACAACCCGCCCGCTCAGATCGCGCACATTAGAAGGCCCCAAAACCGGTAGCATCAAATAGGTACCGCTGTCCGCGCCCCAGACGGCCAGAGTCTGGCCGAAATCTTCTTCTTGTCTGGCAACGTTTTCGCGCCCGGCCACATCAAAAAGACCGACAATGCCGAAAGTGGAGTTCACTAGAAAGCGGGTTAAGGAATCACCGCCCCCCTGCAGATCACCTTGCAGAAGAGCATTAATAAAGTTGCGCGGCTCGTCCAGATTGTTAGAAAAATTACTGACGGCTTTGCGAACGCCAGGAGTTGAGATGGCGCGGTATCCTTGAGCTATCGGCTCAAGAACGACGTCATCAAGCAGCACGTTGCCATCGAAAACGATGCGGTTAATATCCTCAACGGTTTCACTGGTTCCATTATAGCTTTGGGCGTTGGCAGCGCCAGAAAGCATCGCTGTAAAAAAACAAAGCACTAAAATTTTAAACATACTACTTACCTAGACATGAACCGTCACAATGACAACTTCTCTTTATTAGTTTTAATTGCCAGAACTTAAAAAAGAGCTTAGACGTTGTAAAAATACAGCAAAGCGTGATGTGAGAGTGTAACGTGTCATCTTCCCCAACAGTTTCTTTTGAATTTTTCCCGGCCAAGACACCGGAAACACAGGAAAAATTAATGCAAGCTGCAATCCAGCTTGGCGTTTTTAATCCTGAATATATTTCGGTTACATATGGTGCGGGCGGCTCAACACAAGGCCTTACCCTGCAAACATGCCGGCAGATTCAGGAGAAAACCGGCATTCCCGTTGCGGCGCATTTAACCTGTGTGGGCGCAAACCGTGATGAAATTGACACAGTTGCACGCACGTTATGGGACAGCGGTATCAAGCGTATTGTCGCCCTTCGCGGTGATGTGCCGGGGCACAGTGGCGATTACACGCCGCGAGCCGACGGCTATGCCTATGCGGTTGATTTAGTATCAGGACTGCGGGCACTGCATCCTTTTGATATCAGTGTTGCCGCGTATCCAGAAACCCATCCGCAAGCGCCATCGGCCAGCTTTGATATAGATTACCTGCGCCGTAAATTTGACGCAGGCGCAGACCGCGCTATTACGCAGTTTTGCTTTGATACCGATGCATATTTGCGTTTTCGCGACCGCTGTGCGTTACAGGGTATCACAAAGCCGATTGTGCCGGGTATTGTGCTGGTCAATAATTTTGCTCAAAGCCGCAAATTTGCGGCGCTCTGCGGCACGGCGATTCCCGACCGGGTGTATGGGCTTCTTGACGGCATCACCGATCCGGTTCAAGCGGCCATGATTGGCGCCAGCTTTGGCATAGAGCAATGCGAGCACCTCCGCCGTAATGGAATCAACCAATTCCATTTTTACACATTAAACCGGGCAGATATTGCCAGCGCCGTATGTCATTGGCTGGGTTTATCACCGTCTGTAAACGCGGCGACGGGCAGGATAAAAAGCGTGGCCTCTTAAGATGAGCGATGATGCGGCTGTTACTGAGGTAGAGTCGCCCGCTAAAAAAGGCAGCGGCGCGGTTGTCTGGCTGGTCATACTCGTCATGCTGATAGCCGCCTGTGCGGCGGGGTATTATTTTTTGCAAGAAATGCGTAAGCCCGCTCAAGACCCGGAATCATTAGCGCTCGAAAAGGACGTGGAAGATTTTCTGCGAACAAGTCAGCGGTTGCAACAGTCATTCAATAGTAAAAAAAGCCTCGACGCATTGCCGTCAAAACTGCCGCAACGCGTGCGCGGTAAGGAGAGCGCGGCATGGGCGCTGTACACGGGGCAATTCGCGGGGCGCTTGAATGTGAGTGATCCGGATACGGCGTTGACCGCTTATCCGCTTAGCCGCAAGGCCTGTTTGCGTATTAATGCATTATTGTGGCAGGAGGCAAAAATCCCCGCCAGCGGTATGCCCCACAGCGCGCTTGAGAACGGTACGGCGGATATGTTGGCGTTGTTCGATGGCAAAGATCGTTTGGAAAGTTGCGTTAGCCTGGCAGGGGGCGGTTATCTCTATTTTGCAGTCGTTGGCAGGCCGATTGAAATAGCGCCCACGGCAAAGCCAGATTCTGCTAAGAAATAAGCCTTACTGCTTATAAACCTGAAGCCTCTTCCCTGTAAAATCACGTTTCAACTGACCGCGTCCGGGGATTTGCGCGGTCATGGTGCCTTTGAAGGTGCCCGTGCCATCGGTGAAGGTGAGGGTGTAGAGGGTTTGCTGTTCGGTTAAGGGATCTATCTCGGAGAAAATATAGGTTTCTTTGCCGCTATAAGAGCCGACAAGTGAAGACTTAGATCCCCATTTTGATGCATCAGGGTTTGTTCCGGGTTTAACCGCGTTCAAACCTTTCAAAAAAATATCACGCAGCGTCGACAAGCCTTCAGGAGTATTGGGTTGAAGCGGCAAGTTAGGGAATTGTTTTTCATAAATGGCACGTTGTGTCTCGAACTCCTCGGTGTCTCCGTATAGAGGGTCATAAGGATTGAAGACAAAGCCACTGAGTTCGTTCCAGTACGCGCCGGGAACAAAGCTGATGCCGCTAATGCCAAGCGGATCATCCGCGCCGTCAATGGGGGCATAGGCGATCTGCCAGATGCCGGCAATGTCCATGGCGACTGTTTTGGCAGTTGAACTACCTCCGAGGGCGCTCTTGCTGCTGGTTGTGGGGGCTGCGCCGCCGCCAGAACCACCACCTCCTCCACCGCTACCACCGCCAGAGGCACCGCCACCAGCGCCGGAACCGCTCGCGCCACCAGCCGAACCACCTGAGCCGCTGCCACTTGCACCGCTGCTTTTACCGGAACTGCTGCCCGTTGCCGCGCCGCTGGGGGCGCTGCTGCTGGCGGGCGTTGCGCCGCCGCTGTCACCCGCGGGTGCGGGTGCTGCGGGGGCTTTCGCGCCGCTGCTTGCTTCAGAGGGGGTTTTATAGGCTTTCGCCGCCCAATCCACGGAGGGCAGGGTGACGGTTTTGCCATCAACAACCCGGTCATAGCCGCGCTTGGCATGGATAAAGCCGGTTTTGATGTCTTTCCGATCCGGTACGGTGTAGAGCGTGGTTACGCCCACCGCGGCCAAATCTTTAACCTCGCCGGGTTCGGACACGCCATTGGCATTGTCATCAAACCAGATGCGGATGTGTTTCAGCTCATCGCCGGATACATTGCCGTTTTTATCAGAATCCAGACTGTGCAGGGCGGTATAGCCCTCCGGCCAGCGCTTACCGAAGGTGTAGTTGCCGAACAGCTGGGCTGCGGTGGTAATCACGCCGTCGCCTTTTTCATCCCAGACCAGCAGCGGCGCTTTAGAGGAGGCGCGCCATTCATAGGTTAGTCCAGCGGGCGCGAAAGGATCCAACGGGAAGGTGGAGAGAGTGAAGCTATCATCGATGTTGAAGCCTTCATCCCAGATGAGAGAGATTGGGCTGCGCGCAATAACCATACTGCCTTCGCAGATTCTCCCCCGTGATAGAGCGTCTGCTTCCGTCAAGATTCTGCATCTACTATCAATATAGCGGGTTGTCATACCAGGCTGAAAAAGAGGCCTAAGACCATTGTGGAACGGCAGTTCTTCAGCGCCGCATAATGGTAAATTGTGCGACTTGGCTATAGACTTACCACCTACATAAGTCAACGCCATCCGCCACGCCCCACACCCCACTGGCTTGGGCGCTTCCGGGCAGCTGAGGCTACAGCTTTTCGTGGTAAAGCGGCTGCTGCCACAGCTTGGCTCGGTAACCGTGCCGGAAACTTGATACTGATAGGTTTGATCGTACATCCCTGCCGGGCAGGCGGATTGGTTACAACTTAATTCCGGAAACGCACCCGGGCGGCAGGGTGGCGGCGCATCGGCAACGCAGGGTGTGAGGCTGGTATAGCCGCTGGCGGGCGTCAGGGCGCAGGCTTTCGCAACCGGGTTCACATCGGCCAGCCCCATCGCCGCAGCCAAGGTGCCGCCAACCGCGACTTGCGCGGTTCCATTAAAGCCGCCGGAAACATTGAAATTGAGCGTTAACGTCGCATCGGGATAATTAGAGCGAAAAATATTTTGCCCTGAGGACAGCGCCTGGTCATAGGCATCGGGCGGGTTACCGCCGTTTTCAACCTTCTTTGTGACGTAGGTGCGTGCCGCCGAGATAACGGCGGTGTCCACCGCTTGTTGCAGCTGTCCTTTTGAGTGGGACACCCGCGCTAAATCCAGCGCAACCGCCATGGCCGCCACCAGCGGCATAAGCACAAGTGCAACAATAAGCGTGGTCATGCCGCGCTTATCAGGGAAAAGAGAAACGAAGTCGCGGAGGTTG
>JAJTHO010000057.1 GCA_021297975.1 Alphaproteobacteria bacterium | reverse complement strand
GCCGTGTTTGGGACTCCTGATTGTCGATGAAGAGCACGACACCAGCTATAAACAAGAGGGCAGCACACTCTATCATGGCCGGGATTTGGCGGTGGCGCGGGCGTTTCATGAAAAAATTACCGTGGTGCTGGCCTCGGCAACGCCCTCATTTGAGACACTGTATAACGCCGAAAATGGGAAATACACCCACCTGACGCTGCCGGCGCGGGCGGGGGGCGCAGTGATGCCTGAGGTGCGGGTGGTGGATTTATGTAAAGCCCCATTGCCGAAGGGCGAATGGATAGCGGGCGCAGTGCGGGAGGCTGTAACGGCGGCGCTGTCGCGCGGCGAACAGGCGCTGCTATTCCTGAACCGGCGGGGTTATGCGCCGCTGACGTTATGTAAATCGTGTGGTCATCGCTGGCGCTGTCCGTCGTGTTCGGCGTGGCTTGTTGCCCATCAGTATCGCGGCAAGCGGCTGCAATGCCATCATTGCGGCTATCAGGCTGCGTTGCCGGATACGTGCCCGGCCTGTGATAGCAAAGACACGGTGATTACGTGTGGCCCCGGTATCGAGCGGATTGCCGAAGAGGCCGCCATGGTGTTTCCGAATGCAAACCGGCTGCTGTTATCCTCAGACCATTTGCAGGAGACAAGCCATTGGGAAGAGGCGCTCCAGCAGATTCGCAGCGGCGCGGCGAATCTCCTTATCGGCACGCAGGTTATTGCCAAGGGGCATGATTTCCCGAATCTGACGACGATTGCGGTTTTGGACGCTGATATTGGCCTCGCGGGCGGAGACGTTCGGGCGGCGGAGAAGACGTGGGCGCTGCTGCATCAGGTGTCCGGGCGGGCGGGCAGGGGCAGTAAACCGGGAACGGTGTATTTGCAAACCTATCAGGCGCAGCACCCGGTGCTGCTCACGTTAGCGCGGGGCGATCGAGATGGCTTTTTCAAAGGCCAGTTGCAGGAGCGGGAGATTGCCGCCCTGCCGCCGTTTGGCCGCCTCGCTGCGGTGATTATTTCCGGGCGGGAAGAGGCGATGGCAAAAAAATACGCCGGGATGCTGGCGGGGTGTATCCCGCCGCTGCCGCCGGGGGTTCAGGTGTTGGGCCCTGCGCCGGCGCCGCTCGCGCTTTTGAAAAATTGGCACCGGGTACGGTTTTTGATTAAAAGCAACACCACCAAGCCGCTCGCGCCGCTGCTCAGGCAATGGCTTGCGGCGGCGTCTAAAACGCCGAAAGATGTAAAAATTTCGCTTGATATTGATCCGGTGTCGTTTCTTTAAATGCGCCATGCGTTGACGGCGGCGGCTTTTTATCCAACAATGCGCAATCAGGATATGACATGAATCTTATTGGCACAAAAACGCTCCTCCTTAAGGAAATTCGCCGCTTTTGGAAGGTGATGATGCAAACGGTGATGGCGCCGATGGTGACAACGCTGCTGTTTTTAGCGGTGTTTATGCTGGCGCTGGGGCGCACGTATGACGTGGTACCGGGGGTTGATTTTATCCATTTTCTCGCACCGGGGCTTATTATGATGGCGCTGGCGCAGAATGCGTTTGCGAACTCGTCCTCGTCGTTGATTATTGCCAAAGTAAACAACACCATTGTTGATGTTATCATGCCGCCGCTTAGCCCGCTGGAGCTGACCACTGCTTTTGCGCTGGGGGCGGTTGCACGGGGTTTTGTGGTGGCGATTGCGGTTTTGGTGAGCATGTTGCCGTTTATTCCCATCACCGTGCACCACTGGGGTTTTCTGCTCTATCATTTTTTTAGTGCGGGGCTGCTGATGGGGCTTTTGGGTATTCTTACCGGCATCTGGGCAGAAAAATTTGATAACGTGGCAACGATTACCAATTTCATTATCACGCCGCTGTCGTTTTTATCGGGCACGTTTTATTCGGTGCAGCGACTGCCAGAATTTTGGCAAATTGTTGCCCATGTGAACCCGTTTTTTTATATGATTGATGGGGCGCGTTATGCGTTGACGGGGTATAACGACGGTAATCTGAACGCGGGAATTTGGGTGATGCTGCTGTGTAATTGTATCGCGGCGTTCGTGTGTTATCGCTGGTTTGATAGAGGGTATAAGCTGCAAGCATGAACCGTAAAAAAATCATACTGCTGGGCTTTGTTGGGCTTGTTGTGCTCTCAGCGGCGCTGGTCTTTTTCCGCTCTGATGCCGCAAGCCGCCGTGCGGCACAGTTTTCTAAAGGGATGACCAGTGCTGGGCTTGCTGTTGCGGTTGGCAGTGAAGGGCGCGGCGAGAACGGCGTAAAAGAATGGCGTGATGTTCTTATAGAAGTGCCGGCCTTTCCTGTACCGATGCCCGTTCGCGCCGAAAAGATTCGTTTTACGGGTGATGGGGATGTTCTGGCTGAACGTGTGCGGTTTGAGCCGCCAAAGGGCGGAAGCGGCGTAACGATGCTGCTCTCGCGTCTTGGCGCTCAAGATGTTCGGCAGGACGGCGCGGGCGGCATGTGGCTTGCGGCTACGTTTGTTGCGGCGGGGGCGGATTTTTCCGAAGAGCGGCGGCTGCAAATGCTGCTCTTGCCGCTTCAGGCACTCTTGTTTACCCAGCCTAAAGCCGCGCAGGAATTGCCGGGGCAATTGTTAGGCGCTTTGCGCGACGGCGACGTAACGTTTCGCTATGATTATAACGAAGCAGAAAAAACACTAAAGCTGGATAGTCAGATAACCCTGCCAAATTTTACCGTTATCTCGCTGCGCCAACAGGCAGCGGGCATTCAACGGGCAGAGTTTAATAGCTGTTATAACGCGGCTGTAAGCGCCTTAAAAAATCCGCAAAGCGATGTGGGCGCGCAGGTAGCGCCGCGGTGCAGCGCCGCAATGGCGAAAGCGACCCCGGCGGTGATAGAGCTTAAAATAGTGGAGCAGGGCGCACGGGAAAAGCTATTCGCGCTGTATGGTGTTGCCTCGCGCCAGCGCCCGGAAGATGCACAGGCGGGCTTGTTACAACGCATCAGCAGCACGCCGATTCCCGCGCCGCGCGGTATTACCCCCGACGCGCAGGATGTGCATGTTGCCGAGACCATCCGCCGGGCGCTGTTGGATGTTATCGGCGGTGCAAGGAACGAGGCAACACTAACGCTATCCACCAAGCCGGGGGTGACGGTTGGGCAGGCGCAGCGGGCAGTGCAGCAGGGGTATGGCTATGGGGCGCTCTTGAATATCAAGAACCAATAATAACGCGTTATATTGCCTTAACATATCTCTGGATAATTGTTTCACAATAACGCACGCGCTGCCACTGTAATCGCTTGCGGACTAAAGCCGAATTTTTCAAACAGCACATCCCCCGGCGCGGAAGCGCCAAAACCGGTCATCGAAACCGTTGCCATCCGCCCGCGCACGATATCGCCCCAGCCGTAGGAGCTGGCCGCCTCAACAACTAGCGTTGGCCGGTCATCGGGGATGAGCGCTGCTTGGTAGTCTGCGGATTGACGCAGGAACAGTTCGCGGGACGGCATAGAGACAACTGTGCTGCCGATGCCCTGCGCAAGCAGCAGCTCATGTGCCGAAACGGCGGCGGAGACTTCCGAGCCAGTCGCCAGCAGCGTGAGGCGCGGCGCAGCGTGGTTGCGCAGCAAATAGCCGCCATACGCCGATTGATTGGCAATGGGCGCGCTGTTTTCGCGGAGGCACGGCAGGGCTTGCCGGGTCAACGCCAAGACAGACGGCGCGTCTGCCTGTGCCAGCGCCAGCATCCAGCATTCCGCCGTCTCAATGGCATCCGCCGGGCGGAAAACCAAAACATTCGGGATAGAGCGCAGCATCACCAGATGCTCAATCGGCTGGTGCGTGGGGCCGTCTTCGCCCACACCAATAGAATCATGGGTAAGAACGTAAATCACCCGCTGGTGCATTAAGGCTGACAGGCGCAGGCTGGGCTTCAAGTAATCCGCAAACACAAGAAACGTGCCGCCAAAGGGAATCAGGCCGCCGTGCACCGCAAGGCCGTTCATAATGGCGGCCATGGCGTGTTCGCGCACGCCGTAGTGGATATAGTTGCCGCCGGGGTTTAAAGCGCTAAGCCCCTTGGCCGT
>JAJTHO010000112.1 GCA_021297975.1 Alphaproteobacteria bacterium | reverse complement strand
GCTGGCATCCACCACCAGCCGCCCATACGCGCCCGCATCAACGGGGGTAAACCCCAGCACCGCCACATCCGCGCCGCCCGCAATCGCGCCTAAGAGCGCCCGCATCGATGCCGCCGTTAACAGCGGCGTGTCGCCGTATAAAACCAGCACCGCGTCGGCCTGTGGCGTCGCTGCATCACAGGCAACGCGCACGGCATGCCCCGTGCCGAGCCGTTCGCGCTGTACCACCGGTTTCACATCCGCAGCCAGCGACGCAAACGTGTTGAAATCGTCGGACATAACCGCCGTGATGCTCTGCGGCGTAAGGCTTCGCGCGGCGGCCAACACATGCTCCAGCATCGAGCGCCCGGCCAGCGAGTGTAATACTTTCGGCAGCGGCGAGCGCATCCGCGTGCCTTTTCCCGCGGCCAGAACAAGGATATCAACTGTTGTCATAACAGGCGGTGTAGCAAGCGCAGTACCGCTCTGCAATAATAGCCTTAATCCTGATAATTTTTTAGTGACGTCATTCCGAGCCAACAAAACCGTCAGGTTTTGTGCCGTCGAGGAATCTCCTCGTATTCTAGGGGAGATCCTTCGACTGCGCAAAATCTTATGATTTTGCTTCGCTCAGGATGACGACTGTATTAATTGATTGCTGATCAGATTATAGCCTTGCGGGATACGCCCCCGCGCCCTACCAAAAAGACATGAGCCATGATTTTACAGCGTATCTTGCGGCCTTGCTGCCCGTCACCGAACAAGCCGGCGCGGCCATTATGCGCTATTACCGGATGCCGATTGATGTGCACCGCAAGGACGACAACAGCCCGACAACGATAGCCGATGCGGCGGCTGAAGAAATCATCCTGAAGGCGCTCAGCGTGCTCACCCCCGACATACCCGTTGTCGCGGAAGAGGCCGTGGCCGAGGGGCGCATCCCGGTGTTGCCCGATAACGCGACGTTTTGGCTGGTGGATCCGCTCGACGGCACCAAAGAATTCCTCAAGCAAACCGATCAGTTCACGGTGAATATCGGCCTTATTGTTAATGGCGTGCCGGTTTTTGGCATTGTTGGCGCGCCGGCCTTGGGCGTTTTGTATTACGGTTATCCCGGATTCTGCGCCGTGCGGCGGGGGGAAGATGAAGTGGTGCTGCCCCGGCGCACGGCCGCAACGCCGCCGTACCGCGTCGTCACCTCAAAATCCCACGCCGATGCCGGGGATATAAAAGAACTGCTCGGCGATATACCGATTAAGAGCATGGTTCCCGCGGGCAGCTCGCTCAAATTCTGCCTTGTTGCCGACGGCAGCGCGGATTTTTACCCGCGGAGGGGCACAACGATGGAATGGGACACGGCAGCCGGGGATGCGGTTGTGCGCGCGGCGGGCGCGGTTGTGCTGGGTTTAGATGGTCAGCCGCTTCAGTATCAAAAGCCGGAGTTTCGCAACAGCGGGTTTGTGGTGCGGGTTGTGTAAAGCCAAAAGCCGTATGCAACGGCGGCTCCTAAAAACGCACCCGCCATCACGTCTGTACTATAATGCGAGTTAGAGAAAACTCGCGACGTTGCCACAACCACAACCAGCAATAGCCACAGCCCCGCATACCGCCGCCCGGATAAAAGCCAGCCGCACACGGCAACCGTTGCGGCAGTGGTGGTGTGCCCGGAGGGAAAGGAATGCCAAGACCCCGCCGAAGCGAAAAAATCCCACGCTGTAGTGTCGCTCTCAATCAAATGACGCGGACGCGGACGCCCCAGCAGAAATTTAAAGATATTGGCAGCAATGCCGCTCAACGCAACGGACACAAATACATACCCCGCCATCCAGCGCCAGCGCGTAAAGGGCGCGGCGGGGAAACGCGGCTGCAATCGATGCCGCGCCAGCCACAGCGCCAGCAGCGTAAGGCCGCTCGGCCAGAGATAATATGCCGAATCGCCGGGCTGGCTGAGCATGGCAAACACATCGCGAAAGTCTTGGGGTTGCGCCGCAACCCACCGCGCCAAATGCACATCATAGGGCGTAGCAAAAAGCAGCACGAGCAGGACAGCCCACCACAGCGCGCTGAAAAAAATCAGTTTGCGTTTCGCCACAGCGTCAGCTCCACCCATTTGCCGTTGGAATAATTCAGGCCGCGCACCGTGCCAAGGTTATCAATCGGCAGATCTCCAGCAGCTAGGCGAAACGCGTCCATCTGCCGCTGTTCCACAACCGCGATGCCGCCGGGATGCGCCAGCAAAAACGCCGCCGCGCCCTCTGCGCCACCAAGAGACACCTCCGTACCGATTAAAAACACCGCGCTCGGTTCTGAAAACCCGGCCAGTGCAACGGGGGTTCCGGGCGGAATCAGCGCCGCTAAGCGAGGACTCACCCACAGCGGCTGTGCCTGCGGCACATGAAGGAAAAACAGCGCGAGATATAAAGATAGCGCCGCGCCAAGCAGCGGCAACGCCCGCCGCTTCTTCCATGCTAACCCCACCAGAAAAATCCCCAATAACGCCGGAACAATCCCCCACCACAACACCGGAATCTTCAGCGCAATCGGCAGCGCCGCAACCGGCGCTAGCAGCAGCGCCGCGCTGAAAACCGCATACCCAGCCGTGAGCCCCCGCCGCCAACGCGCGGCAAAAAAATCCGCTGCGCACTCCTGCCACGCAACCGCCGTAAACAGCACCAAACCGGGCAGGGCAGGGAGGATATAATGCGGTAGCTTTGTCGGCATCAGCTCAAACAAAAGCCACGTCGGCACCGACCACGCGGTTGCAAACCGTACCGCCGCGAGATGCTTTAATCGCCGCCAAAACGGCAGCGCCAGAATAATAACAAACCACCACGGCCATAATAAAACTGGTGATAACAGCGTGTAATACCCCGGCGGTGCGCCGTGTGATTCCTGGCCGCCTGCGGCTTTAGACAGTAAATCCACCACCACCGATTCATACCAAAACGCCCCGCCGGTGTGCTGATGAATCAGCACCGCCCACGGCGCAACAACCGCCAGCATCAGCAGAAATCCCGCCCGGCTCCACACCCGCGCAAACACGCCGCGTTCGCCGAATGCATAGCGCAGCACCAGCAGCGTCATCAGCGCAATCAGCGGCGCAATAGGCCCTTTCAGCAGCAGGCCAACGCCGAGTAGCAGCCAGAAAGGGAGGGGTGAGGGGGAAGGGGTAAGGCATGAGGAAGCAAGAGAACTGGCTTCATTGTTTTTCCTCATGCCTGATGCCTCACCCCTCACCCCTCCCAGAAGCCGAAACAAACAATACTGCATTGCCGTCACAACGCCGAGTAGAGCCGCGTCGGTCTTTGCCAAATGCGCCTCCACCACCACCAGTAAGGTTGAGGCCAGCATCATCCCGCCGCCCAGCGCCAACGCCGCATTCCCAGTCGCTCGTCGTATCAGCGCCGCGCAGCACAGCACGGCCAGCATCGCCCCCAGCCAAGACGGCACGCGGTACGCCGCAATGCTGTCTGGCATATTCAGTGCGGCAACGCTTGCCGTCTGCAACCAATAAATCCCCACGGGTTTTTTATGGCGCGGATCATCTTGAAAGCGAATATCGATGTAATCGCCGCTGGCGAGCATTTGTTTCGACGCCTGCGCAAAGCGCGCTTCGTCTCTGTCCATGGGGGGAAGTTGCGTCTGCCCTGGCAGATACAACACCGCGCAGAGAAGAAGTAGGGTGATGACCGGCCAGCGTTGCAGAATGGAAGAAGCAATCATGCTTTCGCGTTAGCGGGGATTTCTGATTGTGGCAAGTGGGCTGAGAGTTGTTAGAAATGCAATCTTATGAAACTAGATATTAGCCTTTTTCGTAATCCACCCACCACCTAAACACCGCGTGCCCTGATACACTACGCCCGCTTGGCCGGGTGAAACACCAAACTGCGGCTCAGCAAACACAACCCGCCCTTCGGCATATAGCCGCGCGGCAACTGGCGGACGCGTTGAGCGAATCTTAATTGCACAGCCCATCCCCCCCTCAGGAACCTTCGCATCACCCAGCCAGTTCATCCCGCGCAAAAAAATTTCACTAACCCCCAGCGCCGCATGGCTGCCCACAACAACCCGCCGCGTTTCCGGCTCTAGCCGCACGACATACAGCGCCTCAGAGTCCGCATCCCCGGCGCGCCCCCCAATGCCAAGGCCTTTGCGCTGGCCGATAGTATAATGAATAATCCCGGCGTGTTGCCCCAGAATGCGCCCATCCAGATGCACAATCTCGCCGGGATCCGCCGCGCCGGGGCGCAGTTTCTCAACCACCGAGGCGTAATCGCCATTCGGCACAAAGCAAATATCCTGACTATCCGGCTTATCGGCAACAGAGAGGCCGTATTCCGCCGCCATGCGCCGCGTTTCCGCTTTGTTAAGACCGCCGAGCGGAAAGCGCAGGAAATCCAGCTGTTCTTGGGTTGTCTGAAAGAGGAAATAGCTCTGGTCTTTGGCCGGGTCTGCGCCCTGGTGCAGCTCATTTTTGTGCGTGCCTTCCACGCGCTGCACATAATGGCCAGTTGCGAGAAACGCGCCGCCGAGGTCTTTTGCAACCGCCAGTAAATCCCGGAACTTCACCGTTTGATTACACTGTACACACGGAATCGGTGTCTCCCCGCGCAGGTAGCTATCAGCAAAATCGTCCATTACCGCCTGTTTAAAGCGGCTTTCATAGTCCAATGTGTAATGCGGAAAACCGATACGGTCGGCAACGGCCTTCGCGTCTTGAATGTCTTGCCCGGCGCAGCAGGCCTTGGCTTTGTTGATGGCCGCGCCGTGGTCATAGAGTTGCAGGGTGACGCCCACAACGTCATAGCCTTCATGGTGGAGCCGGGCAGCAACAACGCTGCTATCCACCCCGCCGGACATGGCGACAATAATACGGGGTTTCATGCCTTACCCCGACGCCGCTCATAAATTGCCACCGCCTCCGGCATAAGAGCCTCCAGCGCCGCAATGCGGTTGCCCCCACCGGGATGCGTTGAGAAATACTCCGGCTGCGTTTTGCCCTTGTTTGCCGCCTGCATCCGTTGCCAGAACGGCACGGCCGCACGCGGATCATAGCCTGCCGCCGCCATCACGCGCAGCCCCAGCGCATCCGCCTCATACTCATGGTTGCGCGAGAAGGGCAGGAGGATACCCAACGATGCGCCCGTGCCCAGTGCCCCGGCAATCGCATCGCCGCCCTGAACACCGCCCAGCGCCAAGCCGAATTGCGTCACCTGCAGCAAAACATTCGTTGCAACCTGTGTTGAGGCGCGCTTTGCTGCATGGCGCAGCGCCACATGGCTAATTTCATGCCCCAAAACTGTGGCCATGCCGTTTGCATCCTGCATCACCGGCAAGATGCCCTCATAAACCCCCACATGCCCGCCGGGCAGGGCAAAGGCGTTAATCTCTTTGCCTTTAAACAGGGCAAACTGCCAGCCCGCCGGGTTCATCCGGGCGGCAACGGCGCACTGACGGCCAATTTTTTCGATAGCGTTCATGGCGTCTGTGTTGTCGCTGCGCGGTTCTTTTTTGAGCAGGTCTTGCCATGCGGCACGCCCCAGCTTGATTTCGTCGGCGGGAGACATGACCTCTGGCGCAACACTGCTCAGGCATTGGGAACAGGCGCAGAGCGTGCCGAGGGCTGCGCCGCTCAGAAACGTGCGTCGGCTTACGCTGTGCACACTCATCGGTACATATCCTCTTTTAATAAATACCCCTGCACATACGCAGCTACGCCGTCTTCGAGCGATGTTGTTTCCGCTGTATAGCCCGCCGCACGCAGCGCCG
>JAJTHO010000072.1 GCA_021297975.1 Alphaproteobacteria bacterium | reverse complement strand
GGTTTCCAGCGCCGGATTTGCCTCAACGCGGAGCGCGTGCTGCATCCAATACAAAACATAGGAATTTGGCCCAGCAACGGCGACATCTTTAACGATACGCGCACGATCTTCCAAAGCATCGGGTAGACTGCGGATAAGCTCGCCAACGCGGCTCAAATTGGCCAGATTTGGTTTTTCGTCTTTACTCATTGTATTTCCAGCGTGCGCACTCCACTTTACATATAGCGGTTAAGCACTAACTAAGTGTTATGAAATGCACTTTTCAAGGTATTGTGTTGCTTTTATGTCTCATATTTTCTGGGGGAAAGATGGCTATGGCTCAATCTGTTTATGATATTGAATTTAAGACAATAACAGGGAAATCTCTGCCGTTTTCCGCGTATAAGGGTAAGGTTGTGCTGGTGGTGAACACCGCATCACGCTGCGGTTACACGAAACAATACGGCGGCTTACAGGAACTATATGCCCAGTATGCGGATGCGGGTTTGGTTGTTTTGGGCGTGCCCAGTAATGATTTTTCCAATCAAGAGCCGGGTTCTAATGAAGAAATCAAAACATTTTGCGAGGTAAATTTTAACATAACGTTTCCCATGACTGAGAAAGTTGTCGTGACCGGAAACGAGGCGCACCCGTTTTTTCAATGGGCTACGGCCAATGGTGGCAGCAAACCGCGCTGGAATTTCAGTAAATATTTAATTGGCCGCGATGGCAGATTGGTTGATAGTTATTCTGCCATTACAACGCCTGCAGGATTAAAAAAAGATATAGAAAAAGCACTCGCACAGCCCACACCATAAGTGTATAAAGCATACAAATAAAAAGGGGTGCGTATGCGTTGGTTTGTAGTTCTGCTGAGTTTTTTTTTCGCGTCCATGCCCGCTGTTGCACAGGATCCCAAAGTGAATGTTGAGCTTCTTTCAAGCCGCACAACGGCAGCGCCGGGCGAAACCTTCACCGTTGCGCTGCGTCAAGATATAACCCCCGGCTGGCATACATACTGGCGTAACCCCGGCGATTCGGGGGAGGAGACCAAGCTGCATTGGCAATTGCCCGAAGGATGGATTGCCAGCGATATTTTATGGCCAGCACCCACCGCACACCCCATTCCGCCGCTGGTGAATTATGGCTATGACGGCACGTTGATTCTCCCGGTGCGGATTACCGTTCCGGAAAACGCGGTAACGGGCACGCCGGTTGTGCTGAAAGCGCGGGCAACGTGGCTGGTGTGTAACGATATCTGCATCCCCGAAAGCGCCGAGGTCATCTATACGGTTAATATTGAGCAAGACAGCATCACGGATGATGCGAGTGCATCACTTTTAGCCGATGCGGTGGCCGCCTTGCCGAAGAAAGCTGATGCGGTGTTGTCGCTTGTTCTGATGCGGCCAAAGGCGGAATTAGATGTATCCGTGCTGGGGCTTGGCGCGCTGCGTGAGGCGTATTTTTTCCCGGAAGATGGCGCTTTATTAGACCACGCCGCGCCGCAAGTATTACGCGGCAATACCCTACAGCTTAAAACATCCGATAGCCTCCCGGTTGCTCTGCCCACAACAGCGGCTGGTTTGCTGCGGTATGTAACGGAATCGGGCACGCGCGGTGTGGTGCAAGTAAGCAGCGCGGTGACGGTTTCTGCGCCTTCTACGGGTGATGCTTTTGCTGCTGATACATCCGGTTCGGTGAGCATCGAGACGGCGCTGCTGTTTGCTTTGCTGGGCGGTATCATTCTTAATTTAATGCCCTGCGTGTTTCCGATTTTGAGCCTGAAGGCGCTGAGTCTGGTGCAGAAAAACGCGAATGTAAAAAAAGCGCGGGCGGAAGGCGTGTGGTTTTTAGCCGGGGTTCAGGCCAGTATGCTGGCGCTGGCGGGTCTGCTGCTGGTTCTAAAGGCAGGCGGCGCGGCGATAGGCTGGGGTTTTCAGCTGCAATATTTGCCGTTTGTGATGGCGATGACGCTGCTGTTTGTGGCGTTGGCGCTGAATCTTCTGGGATTTTTTGAGATAACTGGACGCTTTCAAAATATTGGTGATGAGCTTACCCGCAAACATGGCGGCACCGGCGCATTTTTCACGGGTGCGCTGGCGGTTTTGGTTGCAACGCCCTGCACCGCGCCGTTTATGGGCGCGGCCTTGGGCTTTGCGTTTACGCAGCCTGCGGCGGTTACGCTGCTCGTTTTTGCGGCGCTGGGTCTTGGTCTTGCTGCGCCGTTTCTGCTGCTGTGCTGGGTTCCGGCATTGGCGCGCCGCTTGCCAAAGCCGGGCGTTTGGATGCAGCGTTTCCGGGAGTTTCTTGCCTTCCCGATGTTGGCGGCGGCGGTGTGGTTGTTTTGGGTTGCAACACTTCAAGGCGGCGCCGATGCGGCGGCGTGGCTGCTCGGTCTTATTGTTCTCCTCAGCTTTAAAGTCTGGTTAGCACGCGTTTGGCCGAAAGCAGGGATTGCACTGCTGGTGTTGTTCATCCTTGGTGCGGGCTATGCGCTTTTCACCGTGACACCCACGCGCAGCGTGTCATCAGAGCTTTCCAAGGGCAGCTGGTCAAGCGCCGCCGTTGATGCCGCCTTGGCAGAGGGGCGTCCGGTGCTCGTTGATTTTACAGCCGCGTGGTGCATCACCTGCCTTGTGAATGAGCGTACGACGCTTTCCGATGATGCGGTGAAAGCCGCGCTGACGGAGGCGGGCGTTGTGGTGCTGGTTGCGGATTGGACAAATCAAGATGCGTTGATTACGGCGGAGCTTGCAAAATATGGCCGTGTGGGTGTGCCGCTGTATTTGCTGTATCGCGGCGTGCCGGGCGAAACACCGGAGGTGTTGCCGCAAATACTCAGTCCGTCGCTTATGCTTGATAAAATTACTACACTTGGCAAGCCGCAAGCAGCGCACTAAATATCCAATAACAAAAGGAACATCATCATGCGTCGTCTTTTCACCGGTTTATTCTTAGGTGTTGTTATGCTGACAAGCCAAGCCTTTGCTGCCGCAGAAGTGGGCAAGCCCGCTCCCGCCTTCACCGCAACAGACAGCAATGGCAAGACGCACTCGCTCAGCGATTTTGCTGGAAAAACGGTGGTGTTGGAATGGACAAACCATGACTGTCCGTTTGTGAAAAAATTCTATAAAGCTGGAAAAATGCAGGAATTACAGCGTGCGGCAACGGCAGACGGTGTTGTTTGGTTGTCGGTTATCTCCAGCGCGCCCGGTAAAGAAGGCCATGTTACCGGGGCTGCGGCAAACAAACTCACAACAGACCGCAACGCCGCACCCGCAGCCGTTCTCCTCGATGAAAAAGGCACTGTCGGCAAGCTATACGGCGCGAAAACCACACCGCATTTCTTTATTGTTAACAGCGCCGGGGTTGTTGCCTATGCTGGCGCCATAGACAGTATTAAAAGCACCGATTCCGCGGATATTGCCAGCGCAACGAACTATGTCGCACAGGCATTGGGCGAGCTGAAAGCGGGTAAAGCGGTGAGTATTCCCAGCACGCAGGCGTATGGATGCAGCGTTAAGTATTAACGGCTTGCGCCTGAATTAACGGTAAAGGGAACAGCCCATCCGGGTTGCGGCACTTGAGGTTGTGTTTTAAGTGCCACTCTCGCAAGGCTGTTCCCTGTTTCGCCAAAAGCTCTGACAATGAAGCCTAACTCCCTTTCTGCACTATTTTCTGAATTGATTGATGCCTGTATTGCGGGAACAAGTATCCCTGACGCGACGCTATAGAAGCTATTAACTATCTCTTCGGGGTTAAACCCTGTTATTTCACTGAAACTACCACTCAATGGGCTACTGAGACCGACTAAGCCGATTAAGGCTGAATCCAGGTCTTTCATGACAAGATATGTTGACGGTAATTGTGCGTTGGCTGTCGATATAACGTTAAAGCCAACGTTAGGAATCATTGTTGTTAATACAACGGCGTTGGCTACTATGCCGGCTTGATTAACTTTGGCTTTTTTTGTTCTATTTGCCGCCGTTTTACCTTTTTGAGGTGTGCGGTTTGCTTGTTTTCCAGGAGCCGTATTACTAGTCCGTCCATTGCCGGGTGGCGTCCTACTTCCTCTTGGAGCACCTGCGGTTGCAGCGGTTCCAGGCTGCTCAGTAGCGGTGTTTTTTTTTGCCATGGCTGGCTGTAATCCTCAGATCTATACTTATTAATATAGGTTAAATGTAAAATCATGTCAATAATCATATAATATATTGACGAAAATCACTTTTTATACTATATTCCTTGTATTGTAGCAAAAATACAACGGAGTACGTTATGGACTTAAGCATGCTAACTTATCTTGACGCCATGGAAACGGGCGGGTTGCGCTTAAGCAAAGGCGAATCTCTTGAGAAAAAAGATGATATTACCAAGGCAAGTAAAGATCTGCCGGCAACATCCATGCAACAAGCCCTGTATGAGGGGATGAGCGCCGCGTTCTCTGTCTTGGAAAGCTGTAAATACAATGCCCGCAAGGTGACGTTAGAGGCGCGGCAGTGGTTGCTATTGCAACTCAGCAACCCCAGCAAACCCAACGCAAAAATTATCGCCCAGGGCTTCATCGCCGGGATACTGTTTGCTGATACGCGCATCCCGCGCAGTGACAGTATGTTACTCGAATGCCTTAAGGCCGCGTATCATTATGTGGCGGAGGCATGGAAACACCTGCAACAGATGCATTTGGAGCATTCAAACAAGCAAAGTCGCGCGGCCGTTCATGCCTGAAGATCGTCCTTAGCTGAGCACAATAACGGATAATTGCCGCCCGTAGTCGGCCTCTTTATTCAGTGTGCTGCGGCGATAGCTGAAATACACATCCGGCTGCGTGAGTGTGTCTTGCGCTAAATCATCGACCTGTGTCACTCCTGCGTTATACAGTTGAAACAGGCAAAAACGCGGCAGATCAAAACGATAACAGCCCGGTGTTTCTGTATCATCCTGAAAAAAAGTTTGATAGGCGGTTGCGGCCTCGCCAAAGGTTTTGTAAAAGCCCTTGTCCACCTGATACGACACCGGGTGGATACACGCGCCCAGTGCAGCGCGGATGTTGTTTGGCTGTGCGCCGAGGCGTTGCATTGCCTGAACTGTGTGACCAATAATCCCCGCCAGTGCGCCTTTCCAGCCCGCATGAATACCGCCGATAACGCCGGCTTCTGCATCCGCCAGCAAAATTGTGCCGCAATCGGCAGTTTGGATACCAAGGGCAATCCCCGGTGTGGCCGTAACCAGAGCATCGGCTTCGGGAGCGTTTTCGGGTGTCCAAGGTGTGTCAACCGTCACCACGTCGGCGCTGTGCACCTGTTTCAGCGTGACGAGTGTCACGTTGATGGCTTCGTTGCTCGTTACCGCCGCCAGTGCGCGGCGGCGATTTTCGCTGATAGCCTCACGGCTATCTTGGCTGCCATAGCCAACGTTAAGACTGGCATACAGCCCTGTGCTCACGCCGCCTTCGCGGCCAAAAAAGCCGTGTTGTATGCTTGGTAGGGTTAACAGCGAACTTGTTTTAAAGGGCGGGTGCATGGGGTGTTGGTTCCTTTATAATCGTCAAAATTTTAAACAATATGCCCATGCCGTCAACATCGGTCAGGCGGCGATATTGTTCGGCTAGTCCGTCTGTTTTATCCGGCGCGGCTTTCGCCAACTTGTAGAGCCGCTCTTGAATGCCATTGCGCAGCAGGAAGGCGCGTTGGGTTTCAACATGCGCGGCGGCATCAAGATTTTGCAGCACGCCGAAATCCACATGGCTGCTGAGGTCTGCACCGGGATGAAACAGCGACACGGGCTTATGCGCAAAAACCGCCTGCACCGTGTCGCCAAAGCCTTCCCTATAGCCATAATCGGCAAACAGCGCCGCGCCGCCGTGTGCAATTCGATGCAGAACGCCGCGCATGAAATCTAGCCGCGCGGGGCTTAGCTCAATAATAGTACCGTCTTGCGGCGAATTGGCAGGAATGAGATTTTTTAGCGGCGGCGCAGCCTCTAGCCACACGGATTCCGCATCATGCATGATGGTGTGTTGCTGCCACATGCCGCCGTCAAAACGCAGCTGTTCCACCGGCAGGGCATCGAGAAATTCATTGCCGATAAAGATAGTGGGACTATCGGCGGGTAGATCATGAATCGTGTTGATAAAATGCGGCGTTATGAATTCGCGCAGCGCGGCCTCTTGAGCGGAACGCAAGACGGCGGAATTCTCAAGAATATAAACCTGTAACGCATCCCCCAGCCCCGGCACACGTTTGAGCACGCGCAGCATATCCGCAAGCAGCGTTCCCCGCCCCGCGCCGCATTCACACAGAATCAGTTGTGGCGGCATGCCCATATGCTGCCACACATCCGCCAGCCATACCGCGAGCGTTTCGCCGAAAAGCTGGCTTATTTCCGGGGCGGTGGTGAAATCACCTAGAGCACCGAACGGGCTTTTATCCTGCGCGTAATACGCGGTAATACGGCGCGACAGCCACGCGCCGAGTGTCTCAGGCATTGCGGCGGGC
>JAJTHO010000157.1 GCA_021297975.1 Alphaproteobacteria bacterium | reverse complement strand
TGTGTTGGATTGCTGGCGAGACGCTGTAAACGCCCTCCTTGAGCCTGCCGATGGTGCCGGGGACGATACGGGAAAAAGTCTTGAAGCTCTGGCCGGGCAGGGCGATTGAGGGCGTTTTTCCGGTGTCTGCGCTGCACACAGCGGATGAGGTTGTTATGTCGAACGTGGGCGGCCTGATAACACCTATTGCGGCGCTTGTGCCGGAGGGGTGGCATTGGCCTGAACATCCGCGCACGCTTGCGCTGCGCGGCGCGCTGCTGAATGATATAGCGCGGGTCTGCGCATGAAAGGCCGGGTTTTTATTATTGCGGGGTCTGATTCTGGCGGCGGCGCGGGGATACAGGCGGACATCAAAACCGTTACCGTTTTGGGCGGCTATGCCGCAACAGCGATAACGGCACTAACGGCGCAAAATACTCTTGGAGTGCACGGCGTATTTCCCGTGCCTCCCGCGTTTATTTCTAAGCAGATAGAGGTGGTGCTGTCGGATATTGGCGCGGATGCGATTAAAATCGGGATGCTGCATAGCGCAGCGGTGATTGAGGCCGTGGCCGGGGCACTTAGGCTGTATGCGCCCGGCGTGCCGGTTGTACTAGACCCCGTGATGATGGCGAAAGGCGGCGCGGCGCTATTAGAGCCGCAGGCCATAAGCGCCCTGCAACGCGAACTCTTGCCTATTGCTGCGGTGATAACGCCGAATATTCCAGAGCTTGAGGCTTTGGGCGGCGAGGCGGTCATTCGCGCCGATGCGCCCGGCGCGGCGCTGCTGTTAAAGGGCGGTCATGGGGAAGGGGAGATATTGGAAGATACGCTAATACAGCCCGATGGCCAGCGGTTCACCCTCACCGCAAAGCGGCAGCACACGCGACATACCCACGGCACGGGATGTACCTACTCCAGTGCGATTGCCTGCGGCTTGGCGCAAGGACTTACCGTTGAGGCGGCCGTTCGCCGGGGTTTTGAGTATGTGCAGCAAGCGATTGCGAACGCGCCGGGATTCGGCGCGGGGCATGGGGCATTGGGGCATAATATATTCTACAAAACCCCAACAAACGTATCTTGATACACCTTTAAAAACACCATCATCAGCGCCGCCGTCGTCATCGCCAGCACAAAAAGCCCCATGATGATTTGCCCGGAAACAGTGATAAAGAAAATCTGCACTTGCGGCATCAGGCGCGAAAGAATCCCCACGCCCACGTTAAAGATAATCCCCAGCACAATCAGCGGCGCAGCCAGCTGCACGGCAATGCCGAAACTTTTGCTAAAAATCCGCCCCAGATGGTCAATCGCATCACCCAGCGGCAGCCATGTTCCGGGCGGAAAAACGTTATAACTGCTGGCCAGTGCCAAAAACGTGTGATGATGCAAATCCGTTGCAAAAATCGCGACCATTCCCGCCATCACGAGGAACACCCCAAATATCGCGCCTTGCTGCGCCATACCGGGGTTGAGGATAAAGGCGTTGGCAATACCGGTTTGCATCCCGATAATCGTTCCCGCCGTATCCAGCGCCGACAGCACAAATTTTGCCATCAGGCCAAGAAACGCGCCAACCAAGACTTCTTGCGCAACAATAATGAATGTTTCCAGCCCGCTATCCGATATCTGCGGCACTGTCACAACCGGAACCATCACTAAAGACACCAGCACCGCAAACGCCGCCCGCACGCGCACCGGCACGAACACTTGGTCAAACCCCGGCATCAGCATAATCAGCGTACCCACGCGGGCAAAAATCACCATAAAGGCAAAGCTTTGCTGCGGCAGAATCTCGCCGAGAACCATGACTATTGAACCAATGCCATGCGGTTAAACAGCTCCAGCGTGAAATCCGAGAGCGTGGAAAACATAAACGGCAGAAACAGCGCCGTTGCGCCGAACATAGTGATGATTTTAGGGACAAACGAGAGGGTTGTTTCCTGAATCTGCGTCAGCGCTTGGAATAAAGAAATTATCAGACCAACGATAAGCGCAACCAGCAGCAGCGGCAGGCTGATTTTCAGCGTTACCCACAAGGCGTTTTGTGTAATTTCAAGGACGTCTGTTATATTCATAGGGAAGGTGTAGGGGTGAGAAGTTAAAAAGAGGTTAGGATTTACGCGCCCGCGCCGTGTATCGCCTCTGCCAATTCAGTCGCAAGTTTTTTAAACGCTGCCGGGCTGTCTTGTGCGGCCTTAACCAACGCCGACCCCACCACCACCGCATCCGCAACCGCCGCAATCGCCGCCGCCTCTGCCGCCTTGGTGATGCCAAAGCCAACCGCTAGCGGCAACGCGGTTTGCTGGCGAAGGACTTTAATTTTATCCCGAACGGTATCAATTGTAATCGCTTGCGTCCCCGTAACGCCCGCAACGGCCACATAATAGAGATAGCCGCTCGCACGCCCGGCGATAAAGCGCACGCGCTCTGGCGGCGTTGTGGGGGCGAGGAGGCGCACGAGGTCTATGTCGCCCGATGTACAGGCCGCCGCAAGAGCTGAATCTTCCTCCGGCGGCACATCGACAATCAGCGCGCCCGCTGCGCCCGCTTGCCGCGCGGCGCGGGTGAAGCGCTCTTCGCCGTACTGCAACACCGGGTTATAATAGCCCATCAGGACAATAGGTATTTCTTTGTTTTTTGATGAAAATTGCCGAACGATATCAAGCGCACCCGCAACGGTCATTCCGGCTTTCAGTGCCCGCTTGCCCGCCTCTTGAATCGTCACCCCATCGGCGGCGGGATCGGAAAACGGCATCCCCAGCTCAATAATATCCGCGCCTGCGGCCACTAAATCATCCAGCCGCGCCAGCGTGTCGCCATCCCCGGCCATGATATAGGGGATAAACAGCGGGCGGGTGCGACGGGCAAATACAGCGGCAAGGGTTGACATGGCGGCACAACAGCCGATTTTCGGGCGGGCGTCAATCCTTCGCACGCTTGCTATACCATCACAACATCTGTAAATCTTTGAGCGGATAACGCCCGCCCAAGGATTTCTAGCCGCCATGAGTCTCTATCAGAACCTGCAGCAAGCCAAAACCGAAGAAGATGTAAAAGATAGCTACATTAAGGCGTTGGGTCTCAAAAATTACAGCAAAAACCTGATTGATATTCAAACCAAAGAAATCTGGTTTGAGGCGAAACACAAGCCAACCTCCAGCTATGCCATGTTCACACAGCTGCTGCATTATGTGCAAGTGGCGCTTAACAAAGGGGAGGACATCCCGCCCTTCCTCGCGGTGATTGATACGGAAAAAGCTGCGCTGATGAAAACAGCGGACGTGTTGCCATTCCTGAGTAAGAAAACCATCAAATGGGGCAAGTCTGCGACAGACTATCCGAAAGACGCACTGGATCAGGTTTCCGCCTATATAGGCACGTATCTGGTTGCGTTCAAAATATCGACCCATGAGGAAGAATTCATCGCCACAGTGAAAGCGGCGATTAAATCAGGCAATATTATCCGGACGCAAATCACGCCCGACAACCTGAAACAGGTGTTTGATAAATGGGTGGAAATGATTGGCCGGGAGATTAAGGGGATTCCCGACGATAAATACAACCTGCTGTTCTTTGCGGATATTATGAGCGACGGCACGGTTTCAACGCATGATAATCTGCCCGCGCAGCTGTTGCATAAAAACGGTGCGCCCGTGTTTGAGCTGCAAGGGCAGGTATACGAATTGGGCAATAAAGAGGGCTATCGCCGTTTTTGGGCGATATACCACCGCCCACCGCAACCGGAATACCGCAATTATTTGCTGGAACGGCGCGACAGCCTTATCCCCCTTGATGAGCGCAGCTTTAAGGGCGCGTATTACACGCCGCTGCGTGTTGTGCATAAGGCGTATGATAAACTGTCCGAAACATTGGGCAAAAACTGGCAGCGCGATTACATCGTGTGGGATATGTGTTGCGGCGTGGGTAACTTAGAGGTGAAACACTCAAACCCGCGCAATATTTTTATGAGCACGCTGGATGCGGCGGACGTTGAAATCATGCGCGCAACCAAAACCTGTGTTGCCGCCACGCGCTTTCAATATGATTATCTGAATGATGATATAACCGATGATGGGAAGATTGATTACAGCTTGACGAACAAAGTACCGCCTGCCTTGCGGGCAGCGATTGCGGAGGGGAAGAAGATTCTGGTGTTGATTAACCCGCCGTATGCGGAGGCTGCTAATTCTTTGGGCAGCGAAGGCAAAACCGATGTTGCCGCGACAAAAATCGGCACGCTGATGAAAACACAAGATTACGGCTATGGGGCGCGGGAATTGTTTGTGCAGTTTCTGGCGAGAATCGCCAAAGAAATCCCCACCGCCACCGTGGCAATGTTCAGCACGCTGAAATATGTGAATGCACCAAATTTTGAGAAGTTTCGTGAGCAGTGGAACGCCAAGTTTTTAGACGGGTTTATTGTTC
>JAJTHO010000032.1 GCA_021297975.1 Alphaproteobacteria bacterium | reverse complement strand
TGCTTTAGTGCGCAGGTGTTGCAACCGGGGGAGGTGTATACCTTTCCGGTCAGTTTTTATGTGGACCCCAAGATACTCGACGATCCGTTTATGAAGGACGTGCGGACGGTGACGCTGTCGTATACGTTTTTTCCGACGGTTAAAGGGCAGTAGTTAGCGGCCTCTATCGTTTACAGAGAAAACGGCCGCTGCAACGCCCCCAGCGGTGCTTCTGGTTAGCGGGTCAATTTTCATGCCCACGGCAGCAAGGCCGCTGTTGCCAAGGTGTTTCAGGTGTTTTGTTACATTGGTGCAGATGGCCTGAATTTGATTGGTTGTTTGAATATAATTATCCGTGGGGGATAATTGTGTTTGCTTGCCATTTGCATCGACTTGAACGGGATTAACAAAGAGCGTTCCTGTTTTCAGCAGGCCAAACGGGTTTATTTCTTGAAGTGAGATAACGGTTTTATTGCGAATGTCTGTGGGTTTAATAGGAGACCCTTCCCAAAAACCATTATAGCGTTGACCGTTGTTGAGCTTGGCGCTGGGTGTAACTTTTTCAACAAGCATGCACTGTGCATTATTGGGAATAATGGATTTTGTAGGTTGGGCAGCGGCTTTAGGTGTGAACGATGGTACAAGCATTGAAAGGGCGCTGAGCGCGGTGGCGGCTTGAATCTTGTCGAATTTCATAAAAATCTCCATGTATATTATTTTTAATAAATAGTATTTATCCGCCGAACGCAATATGTTTTTCCGCGCACCTTTAACTTGCACCTCACTTTTATCTGCGATACCTCAATGGGTGAGGTACGACTATGGCACACGAACACGATAAACCCGCCCATCCTTATCATCTGGTAGAGGCCAGTATTTGGCCGCTCTTGTCGTCGCTCGCGGCGGGATTGCTGGCGTTTGGCGCGGTATCGTATATGCACGATTGGGCGTATGGCGCGTTAAAGCTTAAAGTTGGCTTTCTTGGTGTGGCCGTGTGCATGTTTTTCTGGTGGCGCGATGTGATTCGTGAGAGTTTTCAAGGTTTTCACACCAAGGTGGTGCAGATTGGCCTGCGCTATGGGGTGGTGTTGTTTATCGCTTCAGAAGTGATGTTCTTTGTGGCGTTTTTCTGGGCGTATTTTGATAATGCGCTGTTCCCAAAAGGCGGCGTCTGGCCGCCAGAGGGGATTAAGACGTTTAACCCCTTTGATTTGCCGTTACTCAACACACTGATTCTGCTGTTGTCGGGCTGCACGGTGACATGGGCGCACCACGCGCTACTGCATAAAGACCGCAAGGGTTTGGTTCAGGGGCTTGCAGCATCAGTCATCCTCGGCGTTATCTTCCTCGCCTGCCAGATGTTTGAATACAGCCACGCGGCGTTTGGCCTGAAAGATGGCATTTACGCCGCAACATTTTATCTTGCCACCGGTTTTCATGGCTTCCATGTGTTTGTGGGGACGGTATTTTTGTTTGTCTGCTGGCGGCGGGCGGTGCGCGGGGATTTTACCGCGGAAAACCACGTCGGTTTTGAAGCCGCCGCGTGGTATTGGCATTTTGTCGATGTGGTGTGGTTGTTTTTGTTCCTTGGCATTTACGTTTTCGGGGCGTGAGCACGGCACGCGCGCAGCTGTTCGGGCGCTGCCCTCGTTGCGGCGTGGGTAGCATATTCTCGAATAAAAATCCGTTGAAGTTGGCGGCGGCGTGCCCAGTGTGCGGTGTTGATTTCTCGCAAAATGATGTGGGGGATGGCCCCGCGTTTTTTGTGGGCACGTTTTGGTGTTTCGCGGCGGCCATTGGCGCCGTTGTGGCGGAATTGACCATCGCGCCGCCGTTGTGGCTGAATTTACTCGTGTGTTTGCTGGTGATGCTGGTGGGTTCCTTGCCGCTGCTGCGCCTTGTGCGTAGTATATTGCTGCACCAGCAATTTCGGTTGCGTTTAAAGGCTGATGGTTCCGCGCAGGACGGCGTCGATGCGCGTTAAAAAAATCCTGATTGGCCTTGTTGTCGCGGCGGCTTTTTTCACGCTGTGCGGGCTTTGCATCTGGCAGGTGCAGCGGTTGGCCTGGAAAGAAGCGCTGATAGAGCAACTGGCCGCAAACAGCACCCTGCCGCCGCTCAGCATCGAGCAGGCGCTGGATTTGCCGGAAGAGGGCTACACCTATCGCCGCGTTGCGCTAACCGGCACATGGGCAGCGGACAAGGCGTTTCTGGTGGGGCTGCGCCAGCAGGACGGCCAGCGGGGCTATCTCGCCGTTGCGCCGTTGAAGCTGTCGGATGCGGGGTATTACACGGGGCGCTATGCCGTTGTGGTTTTGGGGTTTGTGCCCTATGAACAGGCGGCCGCGTGGCGCTTTCAAGGGGGCGAGGGGGGCTATACCGCGCACCTTTTGCCGCCGAATAAGCCGACCATGTTCACACCCACGAACGACCCAGCACGCGGCATCTGGCATCATCTGTTTGTGGATGAAATCGCCGCAGCATTAACGTTAAAGCCGTTTTTCCCCATGCCGATGCAGCTTGCTGCGCCGCCGGAGGGGAGCGGGCTGCGGGCGCTTCCCGCCGCTCCGGAGCTGCGGAATGAGCATTTGCAGTATGCGCTGACGTGGGGGTTTTTAGCGGCGGGTCTTTTTGTGTATTTAGTGTTGTTGGCGCGGCGCAAAGCAGTATAAAACAACGCTATGAAGCCTCGTTCCCCATCCCCCTTCACCCTCGGCGTTATCCAAATGCGGATGCAGCCCGATATAGCCGTAAACCTTGCGCACGCGCTCAGCCTGCTGGATGCGGCGGCGGCAAAGGGTGTGCAGGTGGTGCTGCTACCGGAACTCTTCAACGCCCAGTATTTCTGCCAAAAGCTCGACCCGGCGTATATGGACATTGCCGAGCCGATACCGGGCAAGACCACGGACGTGCTGGCCGCAAAAGCAAAACAACACAACATGGTGATTATCGCGCCGCTGTATGAGCGGGCGGCGGCGGGGCTGTATTACAACAGCGCGGCGGTGCTGGACGCAGACGGCACGCTGAAGGGTGTGTACCGCAAGATGCACATCCCCCATGATCCGCTGTTTGAGGAAAAGTATTACTTCGCGCCGGGGGACACCGGTTTTATGGCCTTTGACACGCGCTATGGCCGGATTGGCGTGCTGATTTGCTGGGATCAGTGGTTCCCGGAGGCGGCGCGGGCAACGGCTCTCTTAGGCGCGGATGTGCTGCTCTACCCTACGGCCATTGGCTGGCACCCAAGCGAAAAGGCCGCCTTTGGCGCGGATCAAGTGACGGCTTGGCGCACGGCGCAGCGAGCGCACGCGATTGCAAGCGGCGTGTATGTGGCGGCGGCCAATCGCATCGGCCATGAAATCATCAGCGGGGACGGCTTGGAGTTTTTCGGCCATTCGTTTGTGTATGACCCATTCGGGCGCGAGCTGGCGAGTTTGGATGAACACGCTGAGGGCGTGCTCACGGCGCTCATAGACCCGCGTGCCATTGAGGACACCCGCCGCAACTGGCCATTCCGCCGCGATCGCCGCGTGGATGCGTATCAAGGGCTGCTGAAAAAATGACCACACCGCGTTTTACCATGCCCGCCGAATGGGAACGGCACAGCCGCACCTGGCTTGCCTGGCCGCACCAGCGCCGCGACTGGCCGGGGAAATTCGCGCCGGTGCCTTGGGTTTTTGCCGAGATTGCCCGGCTGATAACGCTCTCGGAACGCTTAGGGCTGGTGGTGCGGGATACGGCCGCAAAGGCGGAGGCCGAAGAGATATTGTCCCACTCCGGTGTGAATCTGGAGCTCGTGGATTTTGTTATTGCCGCAACCGATCGGGGCTGGCTGCGCGATTGCGGGGCGATTTTTGTGCGGGATGCGGCGGGGCGCAAAACGGCGCTGCGCTTTGGTTTTACCGGCTGGGCGAAGTATCGCAACCATAAGAAGGATGCGGCGTTGCCGGTTCCTATCGCGGCGGCGGCGGGGGTTGCCTTGGTTGAGGCCGGGTTTGTGCTGGAAGGCGGCGGGATTGATGTGAACGGGGCAGGGTGCGTGCTGACAACCGAAGAGTGGCTGCTGTCTGATAAGCAAATCCGCAACAAGGGTTTCACCCGCGAGCGCTATGAAGCGCTGTTTGCGGACTACCTCGGCGCGCCGCAGACAATCTGGCTGGGTAACGGCATTGTGGGCGATGACACCCACGGGCATGTCGACGATTTGGCGCGGTTTGTTAGCGCGGATACCATTGTCTGCGTGCGTGAGCAGGACAGGACGGATGCGAACTTCGCGGCGCTTGAGGATAACTGGGCGCGGTTGTCGCGTGCCCGCGATGCGGCTGGTAAGCAATTCACTGTTGCGGCGCTGCCCATGCCGCGCCCGGTGCTGTTTGAGGGGGAGCGGCTGCCGGCATCCTATGCCAATTTCCTGATCACCAACGGGCATGTGCTTGTGCCGCTGTTTAATGATCCGGCGGATAGAGAAGCGCTGAATGTGCTCGCGGCGTGCTTTCCGGGGCGGGATGTGGTGGGGCTGTATGCGCGGGATTTGGTCTTGGGACTCGGGACGGTGCATTGTTTGACGCAGCAGGAGAGTGCTTAAGGAACCTCTGCAAAAGGGGTTAGAGGCACAGTATATTTTGCAGAAAGAGTAAAGAGCGCCAGCGAGCTGGCGCAGCGCTCCCGCCCGGCGGCGAAGCCGCCTGGGGGCGGGGCGGAAGCGCTTATTTTCTGATTCTCTCCAGACGGAACGTTTTCACCCTTTTGAAGAGGTTCCTTAAGTAAGCAGCTCAATCCTTATCCGCATAAGGATTAACCTGCTTCTTCATCTGCACCCTGAGCGGCACGCCTTCTAAATCAAACACCTGCCGCAGGCTGTTTTCTAAGTAACGGATATAGGAATCGGGCAGCTCCAGCGGGCGCTGAAGAAACAGCGTAAACGTCGGCGGGCGGGATTTCACCTGCGTGACATAGCGGATTTTCACGCGGCGCCCGGCCACAACCGGCTCAGGGTGCCGTTGCAGCGCCTCACCCAGCCATTGGTTCAGCTTAGCGGTGGGGATGCGGCGCTGCCATTTGGTATAGGTGCTGCCGATGGCCTCAAGCAGGGACGGCAAATCCCGGCCTTTCAGGGCAGACAGGGTAACAATCGGCACATCGCCGCATTGCGACATACCGTGGTTCATTTGATGGCGCAGCTCTTCCAATACTTCCTTGCGGTCAGAGGCTTTCACCAAATCCCACTTATTCGCCGCCACCACAATCCCCCGGCCTTCGCGGGCGACAAGATGGCCGATTGCAAGGTCTTGTTTCTCAATCTTGCGGCTGGCGTCCACCACCAGAATGCAGATTTGCGCGAGTGTTATCGCCTGTACCGTATCGCCCACAGCGGCTTTCTCTAAATCATCCACCACCCCGGCTTTTTTCCGCAGCCCTGCGGTATCAACCAGTTGATAGGCTGTCCCGTTATGCTCCCACCGGCAGCGAATCGCGTCACGGGTCAGCCCAGCCATTTCCCCGGTGAGCACGCGCTCTTCGCCCAGCAGCGCGTTCACAAGGCTTGATTTACCCACGTTTGGGCGGCCAACGAAGGCGATGCTGATGGGGGCTTTGTCTGAGGTTTCCACGCTGTCAACTTCGGTTCCTGGGGCGCAGTTTTCCAAGGCCATATACAGCTCATTAATATTACCGCCCTCGCGCCCAGAGATGGCGACAACAGAAGGGAAACCCAGCCGTGACGCCTCTTCTTCGGCGTTTTTTGCGGCTTTGAGGTCGCCTTTGGTCGCGGCCACAATCACCGGTTTGCTAAAG
>JAJTHO010000154.1 GCA_021297975.1 Alphaproteobacteria bacterium | reverse complement strand
GGCAACTTTCGGGAATGCCGTGCCGTTTACACCTCGACATAAATCCCCCAACAAATACGGCTCAACAATCATACCCGTGCCGTAATAATGCGGATCGGTGGTGAGCTGTTTCAAATAATGGACATGCCGCGTTTTCGCCGGAAACGCCGTTTTTACAAACAAAGGCAACAACCCCAAAAAGCGGCCAATGTTTTTATACTGTAACGCCCGGTTAAAGCGGCCATATTGGTTATACCCGCCGAACAGCTCATCCGCGCCCTCGCCCGATAACACGACTTTGAAACCCTTATCACGGGCGAATTGGGCTATTTTATACAGCATCACGGCGGAGGGATCGGCAACCGGATCATCCATCACCAGCGGCCATTGCTCAATCACATCCAAAAATTCCGCCGCATCCGACATCAGCACATGGTGTTTTATACCCGCCTTCTGGCACAGCGCCGCCGCATAACCGCTTTCATCAAAGCGTGTATCGCGAAAGCCTAGCGAAAAGGCATTAATATCGGGGTTGCGTTTCGCTGCCAGCGCCGTAATCAGGCTGTAATCCACACCCCCCGATAGCAGCGTTGCAACCGGCACATCGGCCACCAAATGGCTGTCGATGGCTTGGTTGATAACACGGTCGAGCAGGGCGATTGCCTCCGCCTCGTCGGTGATGGTTCGGGATGCCGTGCGCACCGGCGCCCAGCGGCTGATGCTTTTAATCGCAAACGTATCGAGATCAAAAACCAGCGCCTCACCGGCTTTTAGCTCATGAATATCACTGAACACGGTGTTTGGCGCACGGCAGGCGCGGGTGAGGTAGTATTCGGCTAAAGCCGCCTGGTTAATCTCTTTTTTTGAGAGCACCATCAGCGGCGCGATGGTAGAGGCAAAGGCAAAGCGGTCTTTATCCGCATAATAATACAGCTGTTTAATGCCAAAGCTATCCCGCGCCAGCGTAAGTGTGCGGGCGGCATTATCCAGAACCGCAACTCCAAACATGCCGTCACAGCGCCTTAAAAAATCAACGCCTTCCGCTTGCAACCCGCGCAAGAGTACTTCGGTATCGGACTGCGTTGCGTAATTCTCGCCTGCGCGGCGGAGATCTTGGTAGTTGTAAATCTCGCCGTTAAACACGATGGATGCGCCGGGAATTTCCAGCGGTTGCCAGCCGTGTTCTAAATCAATGATGGAGAGCCGCGCGTGCAGCAGCCGCACACAGCCCGCTTGATAATCGCGATACGAAAAACCATCGGGCCCGCGGCGGAATAGGTGCTTTTCTGCGGCTCTGGTGAAGGCTGCGGTTAATTCTTGATTGTCGCTGCGCTGCGCTAGACCTGCGATGCCGCACATAGTTTGCTCCTCTGTCTTACATGTCCGGGTTTAGCAGCGCTTGGTATTCCGGCATGGTTTCCCAATTCGGCTCCACCTTCACATGCAAAAACAAATGCACCGGCTTGCCGAGCAACTCGCCGATGGCAGCCCGCGCATCCTCACCGATTGCCTTCAACGTTGCCCCGCCCCGGCCAATCACCATCGGCTTGTGGCTATCGCGGCTAACCAAAATCTGCTGGTAAATTTTTGGCGAGCGGCGCGGCTTTTCTTCCCATGATTGCGGCACCACGGTGACGCCGTAAGGCAGCTCTTGGTGCAGCCGCTGGAACAACTGTTCCCGCGTGCATTCCGCGGCGAGAAGCTGCATCGGCAGGGTGCTGATTTGCTCAGGGTCAAAGTGCCAAGGCTGCTCTGGCACGAGGCTTGACAGCGTATTCAAGAGCACCGGCAACCCGCCGCCTTTGGGCGCGGCCAGCGCGTGATAGCTGTGCGCCTCTGGACACTCACGCGCTGCCCACTCTAAGCGTTCGAGCACCTCGCCCTTTTTAATCAAATCGGTTTTGGTAAAACACAAAAGCAGCGGCACGGGGGATGCCGCCGTGCTGATAAACTCGAGCACACGGGTAAGGGTGGCTTTCCGCGCCGCATCGCCTTGTTTGGCGTCCAGCAGCAAGCACACGGCGTCAACGAGTTGCAAGCCGTCGCGGATGCTGCGGCGCATGTGTTTGCTGAGCGCGCCCACGTCCCCTTCAAACAGCCCCGGCGTATCCACGAGCACGAGCTGCGCCTGCTCATGCAGGGCGATGGCGGTAATCCGGCTGCGGGTTGTTTGCGGCTTACTGGAAACGATGCTGATTTTCTGCCCCACGAGAGCATTAACCAGCGTTGATTTCCCGGTGTTCGGTGCGCCCACCAGCGCGATATGGCCAAAACGGTGCGGGGCGGCGGTCATGCTATTGGGTTTTCCTGTTCGTTTATGTGCGTTAATGCGTGCTGGGCGGCGGCCTGTTCGGCAACTTTTTTAGAGCCCGCGGCGGCGCTGAACGGCGGCAAGCCCTGAACCTCCACGCGCACGGTAAACAGTGGCGTGTGCGCAGCGCCGCTGCGCCCCTCAAGGGTATAGCTCGGCAACGGCTTACCAAGCCCCTGCGCCCATTCCTGCAAGGCGGATTTCGCGTCCACCGGCGGGCTGCCCGCGCTGTGAAGCAGGGGATGCCAGAAACGGTGTATCACGCTGCGGGCGGCTTCCAGTCCACCGTCGAGGTATATCGCGCCCAAAACCGCCTCCATCGCATCGGCCTGCACGCTGGCTTGATTGGCTGCCCCGGCTTGCCGTTCGCTGCGCGGCATTTGAATGAAGGAGGCGAGGTCAAGCTGTTCGGCAACCACGACGAGGCTTTCCCGGCTGACGAGCGAGGCATGGCGCTTGGCAATCGCCCCTTCGGCTTCCTGTCCAAAATGCTCCAGCAGCGTTTCCGCCATGATGAGGCCGAGCACCCGGTCACCAAGGAATTCGAGGCGCTCATACCCCCTGCCCCCGCGCGCGGAAAAGCTTTTGTGCGTCAGCGCCTCTTCGATACGCGCATTAGGCGAAAAGGTATAGCCCAGCCGGGCGTACAGCTCAATTAAGGCGGTGGAGAAGTCGGTCATAACGCACTGCAAACGGCCATTTCCAGAATTCCCAGAAGGCAACTTCCGGCTTGCCAGAGAAAAACAAGATATCGGCGCGGCCAACGAGATTGGCCTCCGGCACAAAGCCCACGGATGGATCGCGGCTGTCCGCCGAACGGTCGCGGTTATCCCCCATGAAAAAATAATGCCCCGGCGGCACTTTAAACACCGGCGTGTTATCCAGCCCGCCCATATCGCCGTCCATCTCTAAAATGGTGTAGGCTTTGCCGCCGGGTAGCGTTTCGGTGAACGTTGGGATCGGCTCAGGCAATCCGCCGGGGCGGCGTTCATGGACATAGGCGGTGATAGCAGCACGCGGCACTTCTTCGCCATTCAGATATAAAATACTGTCGCGCACCTGCACCGTATCCCCCGGCAAGCCAATCAAGCGCTTGATATACGACACATCCGGCCTTGATACAGGGCGAAAGACAATAATATCCCCGCGCAGGGGCGGCGTGAAAAACAACCGATTTTCCAGCGCTTTTACCGGCAGCGGCGGCGAATACATGCCGTAGCCATACGAAGGCTTCGAGACAAAAAGATAATCACCAATCAGCAAATTCGGCAGCATGGATTCGGAGGGAATGTTAAACGGCTCATACGCAACCGTGCGGAACACCAGCGCCAGCAGCCCGGCGTAAATCAGGGTTTTGAAGGTCTCAGTGAAAAAAGAACCTTTAGGTTTATCGTGTTGCTTCATGCGCCTGTTCCATCACAACGAACGCCAGTGCATACGGCGGCTCGTCGGTGAGGCTTAAATGGAAACACACCCCTTGTCCAGCCTTTGGGCAGAGCAGCAGCGGCTTCCCGGCCGTATCATGGGTGATTTCCATGTCATGCCAGCGCCAGCCTTGTGCCAGCCCTGTGCCAAGGGCTTTGAGGGTTGCTTCCTTGGCGGCAAAGCGTTTGGCGAGCTGCCGCGCGGTGTCGCCGGGGCGCAGGGCGGCACGTTCCGCTTCGCTGAGCAGCTTTTCCGTCAGCCGTTCGCCAAAGCGGGCATAGAGGCGCGAAATGCGCCGGGTGTCTACCATATCCGTGCCAATGCCGAGGATCATAGGGTGAGACCCGCAATGTCGCGGTGGATACTGGGGAAGCCAATGACCTCTATAAAATTCTCTATTGCGTTTATTTTATACAGAATATTTGTTCCCTTATAACGGCGATAGCGATACCCCCCTGAAAGCAAGGGGTGCTCTGGAAAACCATATGGAAATTGCGCAATTTCTTCCAACGCCGCAAAAATTTCCCTTCGGTACGATTGGGCATGTTTAGCGCCCCAATTTGACCGAGAATAGGTTAATTCAGCCTCTAATTCCCGCAATGCGGCAGGCGTTAAGCGGTAGCCATACGTCATTGCAAAATCACTTAACCAAATTTTTCCGTCATCAAGGCTTCCGCTTCTGCGCCGCTCACCCATCTGTCCACGCCGCTGTTGATACGCATCAAACGGTCGTCCATTTCTTTTTGCAATGCGTTTATAGAATCGGAATGTATCAGGTTTTTGTCCAGCTCAGCAAACCCGAAAAACGCCTCCAACGCCCCGGTGAGTGCCGCATCAAACGACACGCCCCTATCCGCCGCAAGCGCGGCAATGTGGCCTTCGAGGTGGCTGGGAAGGGAGATGGTGTGGTGCGTCATGGAATGCCTTTGATAATAAAGGATAGTATCACGAGGAGGGTTTGTTGTCTAGCATGGGCGATTAACTGCGCTGCTTACCGAAATGCGGCAAGTGCGCCATAAAATTATGCTGAAGATTATCAGATCCTTTTAAAAAACCAGCTACCTTTGCAACTACTGTGGTTATCATTTTGTGCGGCTTACGACCGGTTGCTGTTTCAAATATGTTACTAACAGCCTGCTCGTTACTCAACACAGGAACGCCCAAGAGCCTGATTAGTTGAAAGGTTCCGCCAATATCACTTTTGGCTTTTTTCAATTTCGCCAAAATATCCTGCGATTTCCCCCCCTCATTGGCCGCAAAATTTGTAACGGCGGTAAATTCTAGATCCTTAAAAGCTTCTTCTGCCCTCCCTGTTGCAGTATTTAGAGGTTGTTTTTGGGGATTCGGCTTACTGTCATTCATTTTACTATGGAAAAAGGGATAATCGCTTGGGTTGGTGTGTTGCTCAAAAAATTCAGTCCATTTTTCTGTCGTTTGTTGCTCATCAGCCCCATTGCCATCCTTAGCAAGCCCCTTAAACGCCAGCGCATGTTGTTTAGATTCCTCCGCAAGTTGTTTTAACGGCGTTATTGCTGCTGCCTGCGTCTTATCATGCTCAAGTTCCTGAGCTATAAGGCCAGCCAATTAGCCTATCCCTTGCGCCACAATTGCCCTATAGCTCGCCTCTTGTTGACTGGAGCCGCGGTACGAGGCTGGCGCATCCGCAAGTTTAAATTCGCCTTTATACCACTCAGAAATCGTTTCAGCCCGTTCAGCCGCATCGAAAGTGGGGGTTTCTATTGCTGGAACCACGGCAACCAGAAATCTGCCCCAAGACGCATCAATGTTATTGATTGTTACTTTATTGGTATCCCCCTCAAAAACCTTGCCATAATAGCCGTTGAGCGACTCTCTTGAGGCGGCCATAAACATGACGAGTGCGCGCAAACGCTGTTCTGAAAGTGCGGTCATGGTGTTTCCCTTTACAATAAGGCGACATTATACACTATAAACGACTCGTTTCAAAGAAATTATTTATTTAAAATGCAATTCATATGCCTGATAGCCTCTGGAAGCCCCACGAACAGCGCCTCAGCCATTAAAAAATGACCAATATTCACTTCCTCCAGCCACGGCAAATCGCGCAAGGTTGCCGCTGTCGCATAATCAATGCCATGCCCGGCGTGCACCGCAAGATTGAGAGCGTGCGCCTCCTCAGCGGCGGCGGCCAGTCTTGCAAACCCCGCCGTATCGGGCTTGCGGCAATACGCGCCGGTGTGCAGCTCTATCGCCTGTGCGCCCACGGCTTTGCTGGCGGCAATTTGCCCCGCATCGGCATCAACGAACAGGGAAACACTGATACCTTCCCGGCGCAGGGCGGCGATATACTCCGTAAGCCGCGCCGCCTGTCCCGCCACATCAAGGCCGCCTTCGGTGGTTAGCTCGAGCCGATTTTCCGGCACAAGGCACACAAACGCCGGACGCAGGCCGCAGGCAATCTCCAGCATTTCCTCCGTTGCCGCCATTTCCAGATTCAGCGGCACAGTAAGCTCGCGGCGCAGCAAAACCACATCCGCATCCTTGATATGCCGCCGGTCTTCGCGAAGGTGCACCGTGATGGAATCCGCCCCCGCCGCAACGGCACTGTTCGCCGCGCGCAGCACATCTGGCCGCCCCTCGCCCCGCGCGTTGCGCAGCGTTGCTACATGGTCAATGTTTAGCCCCAGACGAATGCGTTGTTTAGACAAGCGTTTCCTCCTTGGCATTCGCTTTGCGTTTTAAAGCCGCTTGAATACGCTTACGCCGCATGAATTGGTATTGTTTTACCACCCGCAGGCTGAACCAATAGGTTAGAAACCAGACAACCACCGCAACAGGCAGAAATCCAACCATAATCGGCAGGATAAAACCATCCCAATAATAGTCGAATTTTTCAGTCAGCATTGTCCAGGGTGCATGCATCATGGACGTAAAAAAGCTGGTGTACGACTCCGCCTCCGCCCCGCGCCCTAGAAGAAACACTCCGGCATTATAAACAATCCAGAATATGAAATAAAACGTAAACGGATTGCCTATCGCCGATGACAGGGCGCTGGCAATGATGTTCCCGCGCAGCAGATAGGCAACGCCCAAGGCCAGCGGCGTGTGCAGCCCCAAAAACGGCGTGAACGACACCGCAACACCCGTTGCCAAGCCCCGCGCCACGCTTTCCGGTGTGCCGGGAATACGCAGCGCCCGGTGGCGGATATAATCAAGCAACCGGCGCACGCCATGTTTACGGCTCACACTTTGGGAGAGGCGCTTCACAAACGTTGTTTCAGTGCGGCGGCGGAACATAGGCTTCCTGATGTGCGTTAAAAAAAGCCGATGCGCAAGAGACTTAGCTTATGGCTGTAGCCCCGCAAAAAGCGAGGCGCTGGCCTGTGCCGATAGCGTCACCAGCGGTTGCGGCGCGATAATAAACAGCGCAGCAATCCCCGTCATCGCCAGCACCACCGAGCGCAGCGACCGCTCG
>JAJTHO010000017.1 GCA_021297975.1 Alphaproteobacteria bacterium | reverse complement strand
GCGCCGAACGTTGAAATTTATCTTGGCAACCAAGCCGTTCTAAGCAAATCAGTACCCGAAAGCTTCGCAGCTGGTGAATCACAGATTATTACTGTGACTGCAAAAGCCTCTGACTTGCTGAAGGCAGGACAAACTATAACTGCACGTTATACAAATGACACTGCAGATGGTACGGTTCAGCAAGGACTAGATCGAAACTTGCGTATTCTTGATACCCAGATTGTTCTGCCTAGCGGTAAAACCGTTGAGTATGACATGGCGAAAGCAACGCTGACCAACCAAGGCGTTGTCACTAAGGGTACAGAGGGTAACAGCATCTTGTTCCAACAAGACGCAACATTAGTGTGGAAAACTAGTGATTTCGGCCTGTCACTGAAACCTGCAAGCTCAACGCCAGCGGCGCCTGCTGCGCCTGCACTAGCACCAACGGATACCATCGTTGCTGCTCTGGAAACACCGGCGCCGACAACACCAGCACCAACCGCCCCTGCTGCAATCGCACCAGTACCGGCTCCTACCGCACCAACAGATGTGATTGTTGCCGCTCTGGAAACACCTGCAGCACCTACTGTGCCTGTGGCAGCGACACCTACTCCTGCACCAACAGCACCACAGTTGAGCTTACAGGATGCTATCATTAACTCTGTAGCACGCTTTGAAGACGTTGACGGTGGTAATGCTGTGATGAGCAGCGACGACCCACAAACAGCGAAAATCCAACTGGCACTGGATAACCTGTCGCTTTATTTTGGTGATCAGAACAAGGTTCTATTGACCAGCGGTTACAGCGAAAGCGACATCAGCAAACTTGTTGATACGCTGTCCGCACCAACCGCTTAATACTGATATTTTTTGCCTTAAACGCCCGCAGCGTCCTTGACACTGCGGGCGTTACCTTTTAGTAGTACTGCTCTTTTGCTCCTGTTACGCAGGGGGTGTAGCTCAGTTGGTTAGAGCGTCGGCCTGTCACGCCGAAGGTCGCGGGTTCGAGCCCCGTCACTCCCGCCATTTTATGGCGCGAATATCCTCCTTGCCCACAACGTTTCTTTTGTGCAACGCCTGCTTACCGCAGAGCATACAAAAACCTTGCATCAACCCACCGCTGCTGTAAGTAAGCGACGTGGAAACCATCACCTATCTGCTGCCGATTTTTCTGGGCATTATCGCAACGATTCTGCCGCTGCTGGGCGCTGTCGCCTACTTGACTCTCGCGGAACGTAAGGTTATCGGCGCGATGCAGCTGCGCAAGGGGCCCAACGTTGTGGGGCCTTTCGGCCTGTTTCAGCCGCTGGCAGATGGCATAAAATTGCTGACCAAAGAAACGATTATCCCCGCCGGGGCGAACCGCTTTTTGTTTGTGTTCGCGCCCATGCTCACGTTCATGCTGGCCTTTGCCGCGTGGGCGGTTATTCCGGTGTCGGACGGCTGGGCTTTGGCGGATATAAACGTTGGGATTCTCTATCTTTTTGCGATTTCGTCCTTGGGCGTTTACGGGATTATTATTGCCGGGTGGGCGAGTAACTCAAAATACGCGTTTCTGGGCGCGCTGCGCTCAGCGGCGCAGATGGTGTCGTACGAGGTCTCTATCGGCTTTGTGCTGGTCACCGTGCTGCTGCTGGCGGGCTCCATGAACATGACGGATATTGTCAACAGCCAGAAAGACGGCTGGTATGCGGTGTATCTGTTCCCGATGTTTGTTGTGTTTTTCATCTCGGCGCTCGCTGAGACCAACCGCTCGCCGTTTGATTTGCCGGAGGGTGAATCAGAGCTGGTTGCCGGGTATTTTGTGGAATACTCATCGATGTCGTTTGCGCTGTTTTTCCTTGGGGAATACGCCAACATGATTTTGATGGCGGCGCTGACCACGCTGCTGTTTTTGGGCGGCTGGTTGCCCCCGCTGAGTATCCCGCTATTAGAGGCCGTGCCGGGCTTTATTTGGTTTGTGTTAAAGGTATCTTTAGTTTTGTTTGTTTTCCTATGGGTGCGAGCAACCTTTCCGCGCTATCGGTATGACCAGTTGATGCGCCTAGGCTGGAAAGTGTTTCTGCCGCTTAGTTTGGCGATGGTCGTGGGTGTGGCGACCTATGTACATTTTGTAGGAGCAACTGTATGAGCGGCCATGACATATCACTGCCACAAGTGGCTCTGGACAAAAACATTCCATTGCAAACTCAACTCATAAGCGCCCTCTTTGATAATAATCTTCAAAGGGCGACAATGGTTATGGGTGCAATTCTTGCGAGAACGCACACAGAGGTGAATGTAAGCGATCCTAACGGACAACATGAGCTACTTAATGCAATTCATATACTAAATTGTTCAGACTTTCCTCATTGGCCAGAAATGAGAGCGCAATTAGCGCAGACATGGCCTATTTTCAATTACGTTGCAGAAAACGACGGGAATAGAGATTTATGATGAACACAATAATAACTATCCCCCGCTCTTTCCTCCTTGCTGAGCTTGTCTCCGGCATGGCATTAACCCTGAAATATTTCTTTAAGCCCAAGAAAACGCTGAATTACCCCTTTGAAAAGGGTGAGCTATCCCCCCGTTTTCGCGGCGAACATGCGCTGCGCCGTTACCCCTCAGGCGAAGAACGTTGCATCGCCTGTAAACTGTGCGAAGCCATTTGCCCAGCGCAGGCCATCACCATTGAGGCCGAACCCCGCACCGATGATTCCCGCCGCACCACGCGCTATGATATCGACATGACAAAGTGCATCTACTGCGGTTTTTGTCAGGAAGCTTGCCCGGTGGATGCCATTGTCGAAGGGCCCAACTACGAATTTGCCACTGAAACCCGCGAAGAGCTTTTTTATAATAAAGACAAGCTGCTGGCGAATGGCGACCGCTGGGAATCGGCGATTGCCAAGAATCTGGCAAAAAATGCGCCCTACGTTTAAACGCTGCTGAAAATTAACTTTTTCCCTTTATAGTGCCCTTGTTGAATCGTTATTTGCGCGCATATTATTATAGTGACAAATATCACAATAGTTGCTACAGAGGATACAGAGCAGCACCATGGTCTTAAGCCCTTTCAACCGCCAAGATTACGCCGAACAGCAAAAAGCTGTGTATTACCTGTTTCAGGTATTGGTTGGCTGTATCATCGCCTTTCTGGTGTTTGTTCCCATTGTTACAACGGTTTACGCCTTTATTAAATTTGGCGTTTCAACCGGCGTGATGGGGGCGGTGAAGCAATATTGGGCAATGGCGGAAGACCCGCTGAAATGGTGGGATTGGCATATAACCTGGATAACCAACGTGCGGGCATCAAACCCCATGGACTGGCGCTTTTTCTTTATTCCTGTTGAGATTGTCACCGCCTTTGGCGGCGCGGGCGTGCTGTTTTGCGCGTTTATGCTGACAAACCCCTACACCTTCCTGCCCACCACCTTTGGTAATGCGCGCATGGCCTCAAACAAGGATGTCAGCAAAATGGGGCTGGATAAGGGCTGGATTTGTGTGCTGGGCGATTGGCATCGTAAGTTCTTGAAACTCCCGGAAACGCTGTCGGTGCTCTGCGTTGCGCCGCCGGGAACGGGTAAAACGGTTGCGATTGTCGTGCCGACGATTCTCACCTGTGACAATGTTTCGATGATTATCAACGATGTGAAGCCGGAACTCTTTGATCTCACCAGCGGCTATCGCAGCCGCCACAGCTATTGTTTTAAGCTGGAATGGGCGGCGGCGGATAATCCGGAAAAGGGGATTTTTTATCCCCGCTGGAATGTGCTGTCGCCGCTGTCCATGCCGCCCCCCGGTGCCCAGCGCGATTTGTATGTTGACCGCGTTGTCAACATCATGATTGAAGAGCCGAAGGGCAGCGCCGATCCCCACTGGACAAAGCGTGGCCGCGCCGTGCTGGCGGGCTTTATCCACTATCTCTGCTCAAAAATCGAGGCAGGAAACTACACGAATATTCCCGCTGAATGGCAAGGCAAAGAACCCAGCATCCCCATGCTGCTCGATTGGATGACCGAGGCGCAAATTATGGCGCAGGAAAAAACCGAAGCGCTGCGCAAATCCAACCCCATGGCGGCGATGAACGCCGATCCGATGCGGGATATGCTGCTGGACGCTGTAAAAGAATGCCGTCAGGGTAATTACAGCAACCGGGCGGTGCTAGAGCTTACCGCCCTCGCGAACACCCCCGATAAAGAGCGCGGCTCGATTCTCTCCACCATGGATGGCGGCCTTATTGTCTTTAAAAACAAAGCCGTGCGCGATAGAACTAGCAAAAGCGATTTCTCGTTTTTGGATGTGCGCGGCATTAAAGACCCGCTCACCGGGATTTATAAACCGGTTAGTATTTATGTCTGCGTTAATCAGGAAGATGCACGCGCCCTTGGCGTTATCACTGGGCTGCTGATTGAGGCGCTGTCGGCGTGGCTGGTTGCGCATAAGCCGAATGACACCACCGCCGATGGCCGCAAAGTGGGCCCCTGCCCGGCTTTATTTGTGCTCGATGAGTTCCCGCAAATGCCGAAGTTGCAGGCGCTTATTGATGGCCCCGCCGTGGGTCGTGGTCAAAAGGTCAGCTTCCTGATGATTGGTCAGGATTTAGGGCAGATTGCCACAAAATACGGCAAAGAAGAAACCGAAACGGTTATCTCAACCACCGCCGCGAAAGTAATCCTGCCGCAAAACAACGAACAAACCGCAAAACGCTTTTCCGAAATGGTTGGCCAGCGCACGGTTGAGACGGCCTCGCGCTCGCGCACGGTCGGGGTGAGTAAGGAAACAAACCCCTTTGCCGCCAACGTGCAGCGGTCACTCCAAGGCCAGCCGCTGCTGCGCCCGGAAGATTTCATGACGATTCCCAAAGGCAAGCACTATGTCTTGTTCCAAGGCTATCTCTCGCGCCCCATTCTCTGTGATACCCCAGCGTATTATAAGCACAGGATTTTAAAAGATTTAGTCGCGCCAAAATTCGGCGGCAAAATTCCGCCCGCCTCCCCCATGCCCGATTTTATGCACGCTGCCCGCGTTGAAGAATACCATCGGGACAAGCGGGATGACAAAGTACGCGCCGCGCTGCGCGAGACGGTAGATGCGTAAAATAAGCATACCCGTTTCGATATTGGCGCAATCCGCATCACGCTTGTTAACTTTTTACTAACCTTCCCTCCGCTACACTTGGTCATAAAATAACGAAAAGGATGGAGCCATGCGGGTTATTATCGTTGTTTCAGCCCTGTTACTGCTGAGCGGCTGTGAGTCTTTATTCGGCAGCTATGAAGTGCCGGAACCGGTTGGTATTGGCCGTTCAAATGATGATTTGAAACGCAGCCCTTGCGCCTGTTTGGAAGTGCCGCAACAATGGGGCGATTGGCAAACTGGCGGTAAAAAACCAGGAGAAGGCGTGCGCCACGGCTGATGTCTGAAAACGATACCCTCCGCGATAGAATGAGCCGGCTTTTGGACAAAAGCACCGGCGGGATGCACGCGCGCCTTGATCCGCAGATTCGCGCCGCACCAAATCAAGGGCAAGACCGCATCGGCGCCTATCCCGCCAATGTCGGCGTGCCTGTCTTAGAAGGCAAGCGCCAGCTGTTTACCACCCGCGTGTTCGCCCTCGCGTTTTATATCAGTATGTTATTCAATATTGTGCTGGTGTTTGCGGTAACGCAATTGGTGCCGCTGAAGCGGGTTGAGCCTTTCCTTGTAACCCTGCAAGATAAAAGCGAACAAGTGGTGCGGATTGAGCCAATAAATAAAGACGCCAGCGGCTTTCAGCTGCTGCTTGAGGCAATGGCCGGGGAATTCGTCAAAAACTATGAAGAAATTGTGCTGGATACAGACGAGCAGCAGCGGCGCTGGCGTGAATACGTCCGCCCGCGTATGGAAGAGGATCCGTATGTCAATTTTATGCGTGAACGCGTGGTCATTTATCCACAATTACAATCGGCGCAAACCGCCCAAACCGTTGCGATAACGCGGGTTGTTCGGAAAAGCCAAAACTTTGTTGAGGTGTATTTCACAACCAGCATCGTCGATCGGCGCGGCAAAGAACTGGATAAAAAAGCCTGGGTCGGCCTCGTGAAATTTGGCTTCCGCAAGCAAAATATTGGTTTTGAGGAACGATATCTTAACCCTCTTGGCTTTACCGTGTTTGATTATAGTCGGCAGGAGTTTCGTTGATGGTGCGGCACCGCCTCCTCATCGCAATGTTTTTAACGGCATGGAGTCTTCATGCTGAAGCCCAGATTGCGCCGCCGCTGGGCAATCCGAATGCTATTCCAACAGGTATCGCGCCAAACGGCCAGCAGCAACCCGCCTTCATCAGTCAAACAGACGCAGACCTTCAGGCGCAAGCGCAAGGGAACTTCCCGCCGCTGCAGCGCGATCCCAGCGCACCGCTGGGCGCGATTCAGGAAAGCTGGAACAGACCCGAACCCAGCAGCGGCCAGATTGCCCCCGGTATTGTTCGCTATGTCTGGCGTCCGGATTACGTGATGGCGGTGCGCACCCGCGAATTCATGACAACCACGCTGGAATTGCCTCAATGGGAAAACGTGTCGGAGATTATTCTTGGCGATACCACGATTTTTGAGGCGCAGCCCATTCGCGGCAAGCCGTATATCATCGCCATTCGCCCGCTGCACGCGGGCGCAGACACCAACATGACGGTGATTGGGACTTCCGGGAATATTTACAATTTCTACCTCCGCTCGGAAGGCTGGAATTCTAAAAACATCACCGATTTTACCGTGTATATCATGGCGAACCCCGAAGCCTATAATGCCGGAGGTGGCGGCTCAGGCGGCGGCCAGCCGATTAATGCGCTGACCGGACAACCGTTTCAAAACAACACCAACGCCGTGCAGCAGCAGCCCATGTATGGCGCGGTGAACAGCAGCTTTATGGGTGTCAGCACCGGACGCGGCAACGCGCCGGATTATATCCGCTCGATAGCCTTTGACCCGGCCAACCTGCGCTTTGATATGAAAATCTATGCGCCGTCGCCGGAAGATATAGAAATTGCGCCGCTGCGTGCCTTTACCGATGGTATCTGGACGTATTTTGATTACGGCGATAAGGCCGAAACCGTGCGCCGCCCCGTGGTATTCCGCGTGGTGGATGGCGTGGATTCCATGGTCAACACCCGCACCGCAGGGCCCAATGGCAATATTATTATCGCAGAAGCTGTCGGCAACTTCACGCTGCGCAATGGCGACCGGGTGGTCTGTGTGTATCAGGCCGGCGCGCCGCGCACGTTTGATGGCTCTCGCGGGATGCCGCCGTCTGTGCCCAGTAATGACCCGTCTTTATTCTTTAATGCCCGCCCAGCGGGGGAAGCTGCGCCGGGTCTGGGCGAGCAATACGGCATGCCCCAAGGCGGCGTGAACCGTCAGCCCAATTTTGCCCAAGGCAACGCCGGGCGGATTCCCGGCTCGCCGCAAATCGCAGGGCCCATTATCCAACATCAACCGCAACAGGTTCAACAACCACAGTTTCAGCCGCAATTCCAACAGCCCCAACAACCACAAAATTACAGCCAGGCTTACGGCGGCTATGGCGGCAGCATTATCGGGGGCCCGCCCAGTATCGGGGGCCCGCAGCCCTTTGCCCAACAACAACAATGGCCGCAATACTCAATGCCCGCACCCGGCTATGCGCCGATGGCACCATCACAGATGCGGCAACCTCAGGCGTTTATTCCGCCGCAAGCCTATCCTATCCCCCAACGCCTTCCCGGTGGCGGCTATAGCGCCAATGATTACCAGCGCGCCCTGCAACCGCTGCGCGGCGTGCCAACGGTACAGGCGAATCAATCCGGCAGCAGCTTTGGTATCAGCTCGCGCCAACCAAACACCATGGGCGGCGGCATGCCTTTTGCCGCGCCCGTTCCCCAACAACCAACCCCCTGGAGCGGGCAACCCGCCCAGAACAATAACGCGGGATGGATGAAATGAAAAAAGCACGTACGCGCATTGTTTTAAAAAAAGTCGTCATTCCGAGCAAAAGCCGCAGCGCGGCTTTAGTCGAGGAATCTCCCGTTAACAAGGAGATCCCTCCACGTCGCTTCGCTTTGGTCGGGATGACGCCGCGCATTGCGCTTAAATTACTAAAAAAACAAACAAAACAAAGAGAGTACGCATCATGGTTAACCGCTCGATTATACCCTTAGTTCTGGCTCTTAGCTTGACAGCCTGCGCTGTGCCGCCACTTAAAAATGGCAAGAAATCCGCTGTATCCACTATCGGTGCGCAAACTGCCGCCAGCACGGCTAAAACTGTAGCAGCGCCATCAGCGTTTCCTATCAATTTGACCACCAGCAAACCGTTCCTCTACGCCTACACACTGTCTGCGGGTGAGCCGCTGCCGCAGAGCCCGATTGAGCCGATTCAGCTGAAAGAAGCATTTTTATCCGATGTCTTGCTGAAACTCCTGTCGGGGCTGGATTACAAATTGTCGATTGACCCGGAAGTAAACGACCGGACGCTGAACGATGTGAATTTAAGCGGTACTTTTGCAAGCGCCATGAACGAGCTTGGCAATCAAGGCGGCTTTTTCGTGCGCCTTGAGGACGGCAAAGTTTTAAACATCCTCCGCCGGGGAACGGTGGATGTGCCGCTGCCGCCACTCGGCTATTTCAGCAGCTATCAACAGCAAAACCCAAGCAGCAACGCTGCCGCCTTTAACCGCAGCACCGACTATTACACCAGCTTGGAACAAGCCTTAAAAAACAGCGGCATTGATAGCGTTGAGCGCCGGCAAACACCCGCCTCGCTGCGGCTTTCTATCAGCAGCAGCCAGCTTTCCAGCCTTAATTATACGCTTGATAGCCTGCGCGCGCAAAAGCCTACTCTAGCGCTACGCGTGCGCTATTATAGTGTGCCGGAAAAGCTGAATCTGGGCGCGCTCATGGGCATCGGCGGCGGGGGTGATGTGCTGCAAGGTGATTTTGATAACGCCAGCCTCAACAAAGCTTTTCAGAGCCGCAACGTGCGCAGCGTGCTGGTTGAAAGCGGTCTGGTGCTAGCACCGATCAGCGATACCATCACCTTTTCCGCCGGCGTCAACAGCGCCACGGAAGGATGCGGCGGGGGGCTGCCGGGCGCTTTGCTCACCAGCCTGAATGCCGAAGCAATAAACGACGGCGTCACGCTGAATGCAACCGTAGATGTGGTGCGCATTACCGCCCCAGCGGTTAAGTGTCAGCTGCCTAGCCCACTACCAACCGTCAACAAAACGTTTTCAACCGCGCTGTCGCAAACACAAAACACGTTACTGACGGGTATTCCTTTGGGCGGCGGCAGACAGCTTATCGTGCTGCTTGAAAACGCAAAGTTGATTGGCTTTGCTGCGGTTCAGCCTCCGTATGCAGCAGACACTCCGCAGCAGCCAGCCCCCACAGCCGCACCGGAAACACCCGTGGTAACAGAACCAAAAAAGACGGACAGCGTCAAACCCGAGAAGCCCAACAAAAAGAGCAAGAAAATCAGCGCAAAACCGGTCAAAAAAGCGGCTAAAGCCGCGACTGTAAGCCGTAAAGTCTCGGCATCGAATGTTGGGGTTATTGTCAACCCTGATGATGGCCTCAGCGGTGTTAGCTCGGATACCCTGCCTGAAACATCTAGCTATTAATATGGTGATATATGTCACTTTTTAAGTGGACTATCACCGCGTTTCGCGGCTATACTGCGGAAGATAGGCTACCGAGTGAACCCCCTATGAACAATAGCTTTGGCATTAGTTTTCATCGCTTTTTGATAACGGCTATCTTAGGCATTACGCTGTTTTGTCTCCTGACTGGTTGCGGCCGCGACGAGCCGCCCCCTGCCCCCGCTGAGGAAACACAAGCGCAGGTTGACCCGGTGAAAAACCTCCTGGATGTGGTGCAGCAACAGCAAATAGTACCCGCCAAACCCGCGAAATTGACCTCCCTCACCGGGGATTTGGCCTTCCCGCCCGTCACCCTTGGCGATGACCAGACCCAAGCCGTTGCCCTTAAAAACGAGGGTGAAGCGCCGCTGACCATCAAAGGCGTGCGCATAGCCGGGGATGAAACTATTTTCAGGCTGAGCGGCACCTGTGAAGCGGGCACGATTTTAGATGCCAGCTCGCCCGTCTGCCGCGTTGACATCACCTTTGCGCCCTCTGAGGCGCGGGTGTATGAGACAAACCTTGTCATCACAACGGATACCGGCAGCGAGGCGCTGTTTGTAAAAATCACCGGCCAGGGTGAGAATGCCTTTGAGCCTGCCCCTATCGCCGAGATACCCGCACCGCAACCAACAGGCCCCACACCGCTGCAACTGCAAGCCATGCAGCTTCAAGCGCTGCGTAAGCAAGGCCAATTGGGTATTAATCCCGTTCCGCGCAATCAATTCCGCAACCAATGGATTATGTCGGATGCTGATCATACCGAGATTGGCTACAGCAAAACACAAACCAGCTATCCGGTTGATCGCTCGCGCATTATCACCGCTGATCGCTATATCCCGGCGGTTTTGGAAAACACCATTAACTCGCAGATTGCCAAAGGCCGCATTGTCGCGATTGTTGAAAACCATGTGTATTCGGGCGAAGGGCGCAACGTGCTGATTCCCGCCGGTAGCCGGGTTATTGGGGAATACAAGTCATTGGGGAAGGCCGGGGATTCGAGGCTTGAGGTGCAATGGAACCGGATTATCCGCCCTGACGGCGTGGGCATTGATGTGCGCGCCCCCGGCGCCGATCCGATGGGGCGCGCCGGTTTGATTGGCGACGTGGATAACAAACTGTTTGAACGCTTTGGGATGCCGCTGTTAATTTCCGCCATTGGCGTTGTCTCAAACTATGCCTTCTCCCCGGCAACTGTCACCAGCACGGCGATTTCCGGCGGTGTAGGCGGATTACTAGGCACCGGCGGCACACAAACAACAGAAACCACCACCCGTGAAAACCTCGCTTTACGGCAATTTTCCAGCGATGCGGTGAATAACACCCAGCAGTTCCTGCAACAAAACGTCAACACCACCCCCATCATCACCGTTCCTGCCGGGACGCGCTTTCTCATCACCCCCACCCGCGACATCGAGTTTAAAAGCCCGCAACTCCTCACCGCTGCGGGGCCTGCGGGCGATTTGGTCAGCCAAGCGCAAGGGCTTATCAAGGCTTTACAACGCGGCGATGTGGGCGCAGGCTCTGAGAAACTGGTGGAGATTTTGGGTAAAGTTGCGCAGCAAGGTGCGGCAGGCGGCGCGTTTGACGGCTCCGGCGGAACGCCCAACAGCCCCTTTGGCCTCGATAACTTCAGCTCAAACCAACTTGGCCAGGCACCGAATAGTTTTGGCCCCCCGACCGGCGCGCCAAACCCGGTTGTGCCGCCCATACAACGATGAGGAGAAGGACGCATGAGCACGCTGTTTACCACCTCTCTCAACAACCCCATTCTGATGCGGGCGCTGGAGCCGTTTGAAAAATATTACAACGACACTAGCGTTGAAGAAATCGCCATCAACCGCCCCGATGAAATCTTGATAAAAAAACACGGCAGCCAGGGCTGGGCGGCGCAGCGCGCTGACGAAGTGACCATTAAATCCACCTATGCGCTGTGCCGGATGCTGGCGAACGTGACCGAACAGAATTTTGATTTGAATGAGCTGCCGATTCTTGCCGCAACGCTGCCCGCTGGGCATCGTTTTCAAGCGGTTTTAGGCAGCAACGTCCGTTACGAGATGGGCGATACCAACGGCGTTGCGATTTGTATTCGCCGCTTTGATAAAAACAAGCGCTACAGCCTCGATGATTTCTCCCTCAAGCCGCAGGAACACTTCACCGGCGAGGTGGTGCACCGGGGCGTGGATAAGCGCCGCTACAGCGATTTTCCCTATGAGGATTTAGTGTGCGCGGTGCAAAACGGCGAAGCGGTGCTTATCAGCGGCGCGACCAGCACCGGGAAAACAACATTTCTCAATGCACTTTTGGATTTTATCCCACGCGACCGGCGGATTGTTACCGTGGAAGACACCCGCGAAGTTGTGGTGCCGCAACCCAACCGCGTGCATTTTGTTGTCTCGCGCACCGCCGG
>JAJTHO010000188.1 GCA_021297975.1 Alphaproteobacteria bacterium | reverse complement strand
CGACGCCACCAGTGAGGAAATCGAAAAGCTGTTCGGCGCGAATATTCGGAAACTCGTGGAAGGGGTCACGAAATTGACCCAGCTGGAGCTGAAATCCGATAAAACCAAGCAGGCCGAAAATTTCCGTAAACTCGTGCTGGCGATGTCGCAGGATATCCGCGTGCTGCTGGTGAAACTGGCTGACCGCCTGCATAACATGCGCACGCTGCATTTCATTCCTAGAGCGGAAAAGCGCCGCCGCATTGCCGAAGAGACCATGGAAATCTATGCGCCGCTCGCCGAACGCTTAGGGATGCATGATATTAAGGATGAGCTGGAGGAGCTGTCGTTCGCCGAGCTCGACACGCTGGCGCACGACAGCATCGTCAAGCGCCTAGCGTTTCTGCGTGAGACCGGCGCGACAAAAATTGAAACGATTATCCATCAGCTCGAGGCCGATTTAGAAGCAACCGAGATAAAAGCCGTGATTGTGGGGCGGGAAAAGCGCCCCTACAGCATCTGGAAAAAGATGCAGCATAAGAATGTGAATTTAGAGCAGCTGTCTGATATTATCGCCTTCCGCGTGCTGGTGGATTCCATTGGCCAGTGTTACGCGGCGCTGGGGGTTATCCATTCCCGCTATGCCCTCGTGCCGGGGCGGTTTAAGGATTACATCTCGATTCCGAAAGGCAACGGCTACCAGTCCTTGCACACAACCATTATCGGCCCCGGCAACCATAAGATTGAGGTGCAAATTCGCACCCATGAAATGCACGAAGTGGCGGAACTCGGCGTTGCCGCGCATTGGGTCTATAAGCAAGGCGAGGGCAGCACCGACGGCCGGCAATACCGCTGGCTGCGCGAACTGCTCGATTTACTCGAGCAAGCCCAGGATCCCCAGGAATTCCTCGAGCACACCAAAATTGCGATGTTCCAAGATCAGGTGTTCTGCTTTTCCCCGAAAGGCGATCTCGTGGCCTTACCGCGCGGCGCGTGTCCGGTGGATTTTGCTTATGCGGTGCATTCCGCCGTGGGCGATGCTTGCACCGGGGCGCGGGTGAACGGGCGGATTGTGCCGCTGAAAACCCTGCTCGAAAATGGCGATCAGGTGGAGATTATCACGCAAAAGGGGCATCAGCCCTCGCCCTCTTGGGAACAGTTTGTCGTCTCGGCGAAAGCTAAAGCCCGCCTCCGCCGCCTCGTGCGCACCGAGCGGCGCGGGGAATACCTCAGCCTTGGCCGCGGCATCCTTGATAAAACCATCAGGGACGCGGGCAAAACATGGACAGAGGCAGCACTGGAAGCGGTCTTAAGCAAATTCAACGCGGTGTCGGTTGAAGACCTGCTGGTTTCCTTAGGCGAGGGGCAATACACCGGGCGCGACGCGCTCGTTGCGCTCTATCCCGATATTGCCAAACAGGAAAAGCTGGAAAAAATTGAGCAGTTTGTCGAAAAAACCACCAGCGGCAAAACAGCGGAAAAGCTGGCGAAAAAAGAGCCAAAATCCAGCAAGCTCACCATCTCCGGCCTGATTCCCGGCATGGCGATTCATTTCGCGAAATGCTGCCATCCCATCCCCGGCGATTCGATTATTGGTGTTGTCACAACGGGTAAGGGCGTAACGGTGCATGTGCACGATTGCGAGAACGCGGCCAAGGTTGAAACGCACCGTTTGCTCGATGTGGGCTGGGAAGACCACGCCGGGAAGGGCGAGGCGCAAAGCTCCGCGCGGCTCTATGTCGCGATGGAAAATCTGCCCGGCGCTCTGGGGAACGTCTGCACGCTCATCGGCGGGCAGGGCGCGAATATTCAGGATTTGAAAGTCGTCGGGCGCGGCCTTGATTTGTTTGAGGTTTTAGTGGATGTGCAGGTGCGCGATTTAAAGCATCTGCAAACGGTGCAGGCGGCGCTTCGGGGGAATAAGGCCGTTGCGGCGGTGGAGAGAAGGGTGACGAGTTAGGAGTTATTTCCGAGTTCCTTTTGTTTAAGTGCCTGTTCCATTATTTGTATCATTTGTTGCGCACCCTTAGGACTCTTCGCAATGCGCTCAGTTATTTTAATTAGCTTAGTCGTTTTTTCGTCAAGTTCATCAGGGTAAGCGTTCAATGCAGGTAAGTGCCTAGTGCGCCAATAGGTGCTATTGATGCCAAAGCTATCTTGTATGTTCTGATAACGGTCTTCATCGCCGCTGCGGTTGCAGACCCCCTGCGCAAGCTTCCTTATTGCGTCTGATTCGTCGCGCGTTGCCGTGCTCGATACATTTGGGTATGTAAGCCACATGGGCGCATGAACTACATCTGCGTCTGCATCTATATCTCTAGCTATGGCACTGAAAGTACTTTTTTTTCCGTTTAACAATATTTCTTTGTTAGGCGCAAGCCAAACGCCGCATTCTGCGACATTGGCTGATGACGTGCATATTTCTAGGGTGTTCTTAGCCGATGCTTTTTTCTGCGTCCTGCTTAATATTGAATTGCTGCAATAAGCATCAGGGTATACATCCAAATAGTGGGCGAAGGAAAATGTGGTAAAATGGGGTTCGCCATACGATGCGAATGAGGGCAGGGTGGACACGCTTCCAAAACCGATATGCGCCACGGATGAAATAAGACGATGGATATTTTTCACATCGATTCCAGCGTCGCGGAGTTTAAAACTCAAGGCGAGTGAAATTTGCCGCGCTGTTGAGCCGCCATACGAGTGACTCATTAGTGTGATGTTTTCTAGTTTTTTTACAGCCGCGGCCATGGATTCCGCTGTATTATTTGCGGGCATAAGCGGCATAAGGTATACTTCGGCAAAATCGACTATTTCATCAACCAAGAACACGCGGTGCTTGCCATCGGTGCCGATAAGGTTTTCACTTTGATTCAATGCTCTCGCTATGTCAGCATATTGCGGGGTTTGACGTTCAAAGACGGTGCCAAGAAGAGTGTAGTCACTGTGCGCTTCTTTGCCGCCTAAAAGTTGTTCTGGAATATGTTTTATTTCCCCGTTTAGTAATTTAAGCAATCCCTCATGTGAAGAATCATAAGGTTGTAGTCCTTGTAAATAAATAACGGTTTTTCTGTCCGTTTCTATGGCGAATGTTTGCTCTAAAGTAGAGGGGTTGTCTCCATTAAGGGTGCGGCGGAATAAAAGCATAAATTATTTATATCAAAAATATAAAATAATAACAATATTTTTCTGTATGGGCAGAGAAATGTATTAACAAATTGTAAACATTGAAAAATATTTCCGCCGCCCTCTTGCCATCCGCAAAAAATCCTGCTAGCGTTAAAGATAAGAGATATCTCTCGGTCTGGAACGCGAACAGACCACAAGAATG
>JAJTHO010000011.1 GCA_021297975.1 Alphaproteobacteria bacterium | reverse complement strand
GCGGCTTGTGCGTCATCCGCTTGGTTATCGCCGCTGGGGAGTTTTTGTAAGATGAGCGCCGCGCTGCGCCAGGCATTCGCCGCCTCATGCTTTGCCGCCAAGATAACGCGGGTGGGGAGCTGTTCGGACTGGTTAAAATAATGCTGGATGGCTTCGGCCAGATTGTTGCCTTCAAGCGCCACAATGCCCTGATACCGCTCACGCGTTTCGCCCAAGGCATCGGCGGTGAAGGCGAGATAGCCTTTACCCGTTAAAGATTGCAGCACCGCCGGCGCAACCGGAACAGGCGCAACGCATTGGGCATAGCCGCGCATCCCGCCATCGGGCGTTATATCGGCAACCAGCATTTTCACCGCGCCGTCGCCGCTCGTCTGGACAATAAACTTACCGTCAAAATCCAGAAAATGGGCAAGCCCGGCGGTGAGCGCGAGCGTTTCGCCGAGTAGTTCCGCAACCGGCTCTGGATAGGCATGATAGCCGAGCACCGTCGTGCTGGTTTTAACTAAGCGCACCAGACGCCCGCGCACGCCAAGGCCTTGCAGCAAAAACGGCACCACCACATCATCGCGAATGGCGGCGTCGAAGGGGTTGAGGGTTGTCATTCTTTCATCCCTATCAGGAGCGGGTCATTCTGAGCCAGCAAAACCCCAGGGGTTTGCGCAGCCGAAGAATCTCCCTTAGGATACAAAAAGATCCCTCCACGCGGCTGCTGGCGCAGCCTTGGTCGGGATGACGCTTTTTTCAGAAAAAATAACGTTACCGCCACAACCAATCCAAAATAGCCTTTTGCGCATGGAGACGATTTTCCGCCTCATCCCATACCCGGCTGTGGACGCCATCGATAACGCCGTCGGTCACTTCTTCGCCGCGCACCGCGGGCAGGCAATGGAGGAAAATGGCCGATGGCTTTGCCGCATCCATCACCGCCTCGTTAACCTGATACGGCGCGAGCAACTGCTTCTGCCCCGCAACATCGGTGCAGCCCATGGACACCCATGTATCGGTGACCACCACATCCGCATCCCGCACCGCCAGCATAATATCCGGCGTTACACCAATCTGTGGCGGCAATCCCGCCCCGGCAAGCGGTGTGCCGAGAGTAAGCCGGAAACCAAACAGCTGCGCGGCTTCTATCCAGCTGCGGGTGACGTTGTTTATATCGCCTATCCAGGCAACCTGCATGGTTTCAAGGTCTAGGCCAGCCTCAACGCAGGTGAGCAAATCCGCCAGAATCTGGCACGGGTGGCTTTTATCGGTGAGGCCATTGATAATGGGAATGCTGCTGAAGGTTGCCAGCTCAAGAAGCCGCGCGTGCGCCGTTGTTCGCAGCATCACCGCATCGCCATAGCGCGAAAGCACCCGCGCGGTATCGGCGATCGTCTCGCCCCGGCCAAGCTGCATCTCATCGCTGCGCAGCACAATAGCCTGTGCCCCCAATTGATGCGCGGCGCGCTCAAACGACACCCGCGTGCGAGTGGATGGCTTTTCAAAAATACACACCAGCGCCCGGTTTTGGTGTTTCGTGCTGGTTTTTTGTTGTTTTAGGGCGGCAGCACGGCTTAAAAGCGCACGCGCGCCATCTTTACCCAGCGGCAAAATATCGAGGAAATGTTCAACCATGTGCCGCTACCGTTCGTAAAATCTTGATTGCGTGCGCCACGTCCGCATCCGTTATAATCAACGGCGGAATCAAGCGAATCACGTTCGCCCCCGCCGGAATGACCAAGAGTCCCTCTGCCAGCAGCGCATCGGCAATATCTCTGTTTACATGCGGCGCGGCGCATTCCAAGCCCAGCATCAGCCCCGCCCCGCGCACGGCGGAAAAGGTCTGCGGCGCGTCTTTAACAAGTTGCACCAGCTCACGCCACAACAGGCGCGCGACGCTATCGACACGCGCTAAGAAACCCGGCGCGAGAATCTCATGGAGAACCGCCGCCCCCACCGCCATCGCCAGCGGATTACCGCCAAAGGTTGAGCCATGCGTGCCGCTGGTCATGCCGCGCGCGGCGCCACGTGTCATCAGGCACGCGCCCACCGGAAAACCGCCGCCGAGACCTTTTGCGGACGCCAGCACATCCGGCTTTATCCCCGCCCATTCATGGGCAAACAGTTTACCCGTGCGGCCAATGCCGCTTTGAATCTCATCAAAAAACAGCAGCACGCCGCGCTCATCACACAGCGCCCGCACCGCGCGGAGATAATCCAAGGAGGCGGGGAAAATCCCGCCCTCGCCCTGTATCGGCTCTAGCAAGATGCCCGCTGTGGCCGGGGTTATTGCGGCTTTTAAGGCCTCAATATCGCCATACGGCACATGGTCAAACCCATCGAGCGCCGGGGCAAAGCCGGGCTTACCGCCCGCAGCCAGTGCGGCAAAGGTGCGGCCATGAAAGGCATTGTGGCTGGCGATAATGCGGAATTTTTCAGGCTGTCCCGCACTGCTGAAATAGCTGCGCACGACTTTAATGCCGCATTCAATGGCTTCTGTCCCGGAATTGCCGAAAAAGACATAATCGGCGAAGCTGTTATCAATCAGGAGCTGGCCTAAGCGGCGCTGTCCCTCCACCGGATACCAGTTTGAGCAATGCCAGATTGTTTCGGCCTGAGCGCCCAGTGCCTTCACCAGCGCCGGGTGACAATGGCCAAGGGCATTCACCGCAACGCCGCTGCCGAAATCGAGATAACCCTTTCCCGCCGCATCATACAGCATGCACCCCTGCCCGCGCACGAATTCAACCGGGAACGGTTTATAAACAGGCAAAACAGGTGAAGCAGCGGCCATAGATGATTGAGGAGTAAACATTCTTTATAGGGCGAAAGGGGCGTGGGGTCAACGGCGGTTGTTTAGTCTTCTTATCAGCTGACATTTCCTAAGCGGGTC
>JAJTHO010000115.1 GCA_021297975.1 Alphaproteobacteria bacterium | reverse complement strand
ATTCCCCACGGCGGGCAGAATTTGTTTGAGCCTGCGCAGCTGGGCTGCGCCTTGATTACCGGCGACCATCTGTTCAATTTTGCGGAACTCGCGGCGCATTTAGAGGCGCACAGCGCCTTAAGCCGGGCATCTGACGCCGCCTCTGTTGCCGCCGCTGTCAAACAGCTCTTTGACACCCCCCCGCTGTTGCAGCAACAACAACAAAACGCGCAAATCGCGGCAAAAAAACTACAGGGCGGCATAAACGCCACACTGCGCATCGTGGAGGGCTTGACGTGAGGCTGCACACGCCGTCATGGTGGACGCATGATGGTTGGATTTCCAAAATAATGGCACCGCTGGGCAGTTTATTTGGCGCGGCGGGTGATGTGCGGCGGTTTTTTTCAAGCCCCAAGCGCAGCGCCGTTCCCGTTCTCTGCGTCGGCAATCTGGTTGCGGGCGGCGCGGGCAAAACGCCCACCTGCTTGGCGCTCGCGGACATCCTCCTTGAAGATAAACGCCGGGTTGCGTTCCTCGCGCGCGGCTATGGCGGCAAGCTGAAAGGCCCCGTGCGGGTTGACCTCGAGACGCATACGATGGCGGATGTGGGCGATGAGGCGCTGCTTCTGGCAGCCAAAGCCCCCACCGTTATTGCCGCCGACCGCGCGGCGGGCGCGGAACTGGCGGGACAAAAGACGGATATTATTATCCTTGATGATGGCTTTCAAAATCCGGGGATTGAAAAGGATTTCTCGCTTGTTGTGATTGATGGCAGTTACGGCTTTGGCAACGGCAAGCTCATCCCCGCCGGGCCCTTGCGGGAAACACTGGATAAGGGGATGCGCCGCGCCAGCGCGGTTTTGATGATTGGTGAGGATTTGAACAACCTCAACGCGCTTATTCGCCTTAAATACGACGTGCCGATTCTTAATGCTGACCTAGAGCTTGATCCCATCCCAAACCCGATTCTCAATCGCCCCATTGTTGCCTTTGCCGGGATTGGCCGCCCGGAAAAATTCTTTGATGCTATCCGCGCACAGCAAGGCGATGTGGTGGATTCTTTGAGCTTTCCAGATCACTACACGTACACAGAGCGCGATACAACAAAGCTGGAAAAACTCGCCCTTGTGAACGGTGCGGCGCTGGTAACAACCACAAAAGATTACATGCGCCTGTCTGAGCCGTTTAAAAGCATGGTCAAACCCCTGCCCGCCCGCCTTGTCTGGCGAGACGTTAAAGCGGTGCGCACGCTGCTTAAGAAACATTTCCCCGGCGCATGACCCTGACACTTGTGCTTCGCGCTGCGGCTGCTGCGCCCTTGTGGGCGGCAACGACGCTGTTTCGGTTGCTGCCGAAAGAGCTGGCCAGCCAAACCGGCGCCGCCATTGGGCGCAACATTGGCGCGCTGCTACCCGTTAACCGCACGGGCGATGAGAACCTGCGCCGGGTTTTCCCAGAGTGGAGCGCGGAGCAGCGCGCCGCCGTGCTGCGCGACTGCTGGGGCAATTTAGGCAGGCTCGCCACCGAACACAGCTATCCCCCCGATGAGGAAAAACTGCGGGTTGAGGGCGCAGAGATTCTGGAATCGGCCAAAAACAGCGGCGCGCCGGTTGTGTTTGTCTCCGCGCACATCGGCAATTGGGAGGCCTTGCCGATTATCGCGGCGCGCTATGGCCTCCGCTATACGGGTGTGTACCGGCAGGCCAACAATCCCTTTGTTGAGCGCCTGATTCAGCGACAGCGCGGCCAGCAGGCCGCAGCCTTTATTCCCAAGGGCAAAAGCGGCACAAAGCAGCTGATTCGCCTCGTGCGGAGCGGCGAACCGGTGGGGATGCTGGTTGACCAGCGGTTATCCGAAGGTATCCGCGTGCCTTTTTTGGGGCTTGATGCCGCTACCACCACCACCCCGGCGGAATTGGCACTGCGGTACGGCGCGCAGCTGATACCCGCCTATGCTCGGCGCGATGCGGATGGGGGAATTACCGTGGTGGTTGAGCAGCCGTTAAGCCGAGATGATGTGCCCGAGGAGCAAGACGGGGTTTTATGGCTGACAACGGCACTGAACGAGCGGATTAGCGGTTGGATTCGCGCGTATCCGGCGCAGTGGTTGTGGTTGCATCGGCGCTGGCGGTGAGATTTGTATAAAAGATAAAACTTCTGAGATAGACAACCTTTAGCGGTCAATTTCCCCAAAAACAATATCCATCGAGCCAATAATCGCCACAATATCCGCCAGCATATGCCCCTTACCCAGCGCATCCAGCGCCTGCAAAAACGCAAACCCCGGTGCGCGCAGCTTACAGCGGTAGGGCTTGTTCGTGCCGTCGCTAACGAGATAGACGCCGAATTCGCCCTTGGGCGCCTCAACGGCCGTATAGGTCTCGCCTGCCGGGACATGATAGCCTTCGGTATAAAGCTTGAAATGATGAATCAACGCTTCCATGGACTTTTTCATCTCCGCACGCGGCGGCGGGGCGATTTTATGGTCTTGAACTTTCACCGCACCTTCAGGCATTTTTTTGATGCACTGCTTCATAATTTTTAAGGATTCGCGCATTTCCGCAATCCGCACCAGATAGCGATCATAGCAATCGCCGTTTTTCCCAACCGGAATATCAAAATCCAGCTCGCCATAGACATCATACGGCTGGGACTTCCGTAAATCCCACGGCACACCGCTGCCGCGCAGCATCGGCCCGGTTAAGCCCCAATCGAGGCACTGCTGTTTTGAGGCAACACCAATATTCACCGTGCGCTGTTTGAAAATGCGATTTTCCGTCAGCAGCCCTTCCATGTCGCGAATGACTTTCGGGAAGTGGTCACAGAAGGCGGCGATATCGTCAGCCATCCCTTTTGGCATATCCATATGCACGCCGCCGGGACGGAAATACGCCGCGTGGAGGCGCGCGCCGGAGACTTTCTCGTAAAAGCCCATCAGCGTTTCCCGCTCTTCAAAGCCCCAGAGAAACGGCGTCATCGCGCCCACATCAAGGGCAAAGGTGGTGATATTCAAAATGTGGTTCAGAATCCGGCCAATTTCGGCAAAGAGCACGCGGATATACTGGGCGCGGGGCGGCGGCGTAATGCCGAGGAGTTTTTCCACCGCCAGCGCAAACGCATGCTCCTGGTTCATCGGCGACACATAATCGAGACGGTCAAAATACGGCACCGCTTGCAGATACGTCTTATACTCAATCAGTTTTTCCGTACCCCGGTGCAGCAGGCCAATATGCGGATCGGCGCGCTCCACCACTTCCCCGTCCATCTCTAAAACCAGACGCAACACGCCATGCGCCGCCGGGTGTTGGGGGCCGAAATTGATGGTGGTGTTTTTAATCCGTTCCGGCTGCGCGGAATCGGGCGTTGTAGTAATTTTTAAAGCAGCGGATGGATTCATGAATCCTATCTAGCGCGGCCAGAAAAAAGCGCAATGGGGTTTACATCACTTGCTATTTTTCGCATGCCACTCAAATACTTCCAAAACCTTCTCATCCCGCCAGTTTACCGGCTCGCTATGCCCACCAACAACCCGACCCGCCGGGTTAATCAGCAACACCAGCGGCGGCTTAATACCCGCAATTCCGCCTGCCAGAACATAGGAATCGACACCCTGATAATTTTTTTCCGCAACGTATTTGAACACCGCATCCGCTTGCGTATCCGTTGAAACGATAAGAAATTTTATTTTTGAATTCTTTGTGACGCCACGCTCCATACGGTTATAACTAGGGAGCTCCGCCTCGCATTGCGCGCAAGATGTTGACCAGAAATAAACAACCAACCAATTTCCCTTAAGTTTACTGAAATCCGTGACCGCCCTTTGGTTATTAACCAAACGAAGCGTGGACGTATCCCAAACAACCGGCTCTTTAAACATCGTGTCACGCGGATGGGTATACCGCAGCGACGCACCGAGACCCGCCAGCAGCAAAAGCCCTAGCAGTATCCCGCCAGCTAGTCTAATAAGGTCATTGGACACGAAAAACCTACTTTATGAACACACCTAAACACACACCATCCGCTTCTCAAGAAAAATCAGCTAATCCCCTGTGGGGCGGTCGATTTCAAGGCAACAGCGCGCCGCTGTTACAGCAGATTAACGCCTCGATAGACGTGGATAATCGGCTGTTTGAGGAGGATATTGATGGATCAAAAGCACACGCCGCCATGCTGGCGGACGCGGGGATTATCAGCCGCGCTGATGCAGCGGCAATTGCGGCGGGCTTGGAAACCGTGCGGGGTGAGCTGCAACGCGGTGAGCTGCCCTTTCGCGTCGAGCTTGAAGACATTCACATGCACATTGAAACGCGGCTGAAAGAGCTAATCGGCGATGCGGGCGGACGGCTGCACACCGGGCGGTCGCGCAATGATCAGGTGGTGACGGATTTTCGCCTGTGGCTGCGGCGGGCGCTGGACGGGCTGGATGGGGACATTCGCGGGCTGGCGCTGGCGCTGATGGGGCAGGCAAAGCGCCATTCGGAAACGATTCTGCCGGGCTTCACCCACCTGCAACCCGCTCAGCCAGTAACGTTTGGCCATCATCTCCTTGCTTATGAAAACATGCTGCGCCGGGATAGAGGCCGTTTTCGTGATTGCCGCGAGCGGCTGAATGAATCGCCCCTGGGCGCTGCGGCACTCGCCGGAACCACCTACCCCATTAATCGCCAGCAAACCGCCAACGCGCTGGGCTTTCGCGCACCGATGGAAAATTCGCTGGATGCGGTATCCAGCCGTGATTTCGCGCTGGAGTTCCTCAGCAGCGCCGCGATTTTGGGCATTCATCTCTCGCGCCTCGCGGAAGAGCTGGTGCTCTGGACATCGCCGGCGTTTGGCTTTGTGAAGCTGTCCGATGCCTACACCACCGGCAGCTCCATCATGCCGAATAAGAAAAATCCCGATGCTGCCGAACTTGTGCGCGGCAAAGCGGCAAGCCTTCTTGCGGCGTTTCAACATTTGGGCGGCATATTAAAAAGCCTGCCGCTGGCCTACGCCAAAGACCTGCAAGACGACAAGGCGATTGTGTTCAGCGCGGTTGATACCGTGTCGCTCCTGCTGCGTGCCATGACCGGCATGATTACCGATATGACAGCCCAGCCGGAGGCGATGCGCCGCGCCTGTGCCGCTGGCTTTTTGCTGGCAACTGACCTTGCCGATTGGTGTGTTCAGGAACTCAAGCTGCCCTTCCGCGAGGCGCATCACATTGCGGCGAAGGCTGTGGCGATTTGCGAAGCGCGCGGGTCTGTTGACCTTGATACGCTGACGGAAAGCGAGCTGAAGAGCCTGCATCCGCTGCTGGATACGCGGGTATTGCCGCTTTTGACCTTGGAACAAGCGGTGCATCGGCGCATCAGTTACGGCGGCACCGCACCATCACAAGTCATGGCCGCACTTGAACGCGCCGAAACCTTCTGGCAAGAGGCAGTATGATGCGCACTGTTTTATGTTTAAGCCTGATGTTGTTAATCCTTGCTGCGTGCGGTGTGCGCGGTGAGCCGCTGCGCCCGGCGGACGCTGACCCTGCTTATCCCCGCACCTATCCTGGAACTGGAACCCCTGCCCCATGAACGCACCTGTTGATGTGATTAATTATAAAAACGGCGTTCTGTACATGGAGGAGATGCCGCTGCATCCTTTAACCAGCAAGGTTGGCACGCCGTTTTATTGCTATTCCACCGCCGCGCTGCGCAATGCCTATCTGCAATACAGCCGCGCCTTTGCCGACCGCCAGGCGCTTATATGCTTTGCGGTGAAGGCCAACTGTAACCCCTCCTTGCTGCGCTTATTCGGGCAACTCGGCGCGGGCGCGGATGTTGTGTCCATAGGCGAGCTGCGCTTTGCGATGAAGGCGGGTATTCCGGCCAATAAGATTGTTTTTTCCGGGGTGGGTAAAACCAAAACAGAGCTGACCGAGGCCTTGAAAGCCGGGGTACTGCAAATCAACGTTGAATCGGAAAGCGAGCTGAAACTGCTGGATAGCATCGCCCAAAGCCTGAGCCTGGTTGCAACCGTTGCCATCCGCGTTAATCCCGATGTGGATGCAGGCACACATAAGAAAATCACCACGGGCAAATACAACACCAAGTTTGGCGTGGCCTGTGAAGACGCGCTGGATATGTTTATGCTGGCGGGAAACCTGCCCGGTGTTGCGGCGCGGGGACTGGCGGTGCATATCGGCTCACAGCTCACCAGCCTAGAGCCGTTTGAGGCGGCGTTCACGAAACTTGCTGAACTGGTTGTTGAGCTGCGCACCATGGGGCAGACCATCACGCGGCTGGATCTTGGCGGCGGGCTGGGCGTTAAGTATCATAATGAAAACATCCCCGCGATGAGCGCCTATGCCGCGATGGTGAAAAAAATTACCGACCCCTTAAAAGTGCAATTAATTTTTGAGCCGGGACGTTCATTGGTTGCAAGTGGCGGCGTTTTAGTAACCGAGGTAATCCACACCAAGCAAAACCCCGAACGGCGCTTTGCCATTGTTGATGCAGGCATGAATGATTTTAAACGCACCGCGCTGTATGATGCGATACACCGTATTGTGCCGCTGGTTGAACCAAAACTCAGCAACAAATACAGCTATGATGTGGTGGGCCCGGTGTGTGAGAGCACCGACACCTTTGCAACTGATGTGCTGCTGCCTGAGCTTAAAAGCGGTGATCGCCTTGCGCTGCTGGATGCGGGGGCATACGGCGCGGTGCTGAGCAGTAATTACAACGTGCGGCTGACTGCGCCGGAAATCTTAGTCGACGGCGCGAAATTTGCGGTGATTCGCAAACGCGATACCTATGATGAGTTGTTAGCCGCCTACCGCCAGCCCAACTGGCTGGGGCTTTAATGGTTAAGCTGCCCTTGCCGCTTGCGTGCGGTGTGTGGCGGCTTAGCCGCTATGCGGCGCTGCTCGGCGCGGAGACGGGGCGCGCTGGACGCACGATTGTTGCGCTGATTCTTCTTGCTGCGGCGGATGTTTTATTGCTTCTGCCCGCTAAAGTGCAAACTGGCCTTATCTGTCTTACGGCGCTCTGGTTTATGGCGCGGTTGCTGCGCGGATTGCGCCGCGTGCCTTTTCCTAGCCTTTGGGAAGCGGAAGATGCGCTGGAACGCTACACTCCCTTGCCGCATCAGCCGCTGTTTAGCCGCCGGGACGCCCCGGCATTTCCCCTGTCGGCGTTAGAAGAAGAACGCTGGAAAGCGTTTCAAACAGCGCAGCGTCTTGCCAGTAAACGAGCGTGGCGTCTTTGCCCACCGCTGCGCCGGATACAGATCGGTTTATTGAGCGTTGCCGCCTTTATCATCGTGTTAACGGGGCTTCACTATAAGGCAATCGAGAACAATCTGACCCTGCAAGCACCCATACCCGGCTTAACGGATCCGCTCAGCGCGGAATTGTGGCTTGAGCCGCCAAGCTATACCGGCCTGCCGCGCCAAATGCTCAGCGTGGAGCGGGCGGTTTCTGTGCCGGAAGGCTCGATGCTCTATGCCCGCATCAGCGGCGCGAGTCTTCGCCCCCGCGTTTTTGTGAACAACAATTCCTTTCGAACAGAGCGTGATGGGGCTGTTTATACCGTTAAAACCCCTATTACATCGAGCGCCGCTATCCATCTCCGCCAAGGATTCCAGCGGCGCGGCACCTACCGGGTGCAAACCATCCCGGATACCGCGCCGCAGATAACGCTGAGCGGCGCAACGCCCGAAGACCCCAGCGGGGTTGTGCTGGTCGAGTACAGCGGGCGCGATGATTATGGCCTTGTGCGTCTGGATGCGGTGATGCAGCGTCTGGATGAGCCCTATGCAGCGCCGCAGCGCGTCACGCTCCTTGATTGGCCAATGGGCAGCAAACAAGCCGCCGGGCAGCGCCCTTTGGATATGACCGGAACAGCCCTTGCCGGAAAACCCGTCAGCCTTACTTTAGAGGCGGTTGATGCCGCAGGACACACCAGCCGCAGTGAATCCCTGCGCCTTGTATTGCCCAAGCGCCGTTTCACCCATCCCATGGCGCAGAAGATTGCGCTGGTGCGCGACAGCCTGCAAAATGGCGGGGTGAATTTTATGGCGGCGGCGCGGCAACTGCGCGGCTTTGGTGATTTTGAAGCGGACGCCTTTTCGCAGCATTGGGACGCGCTGATGGCGGTGCGAGTTGCAGCGGCGCAATTACGCAGCGCCGAACTAAAAGGCCGCGCGGCGGGGGATGTCTTGCCGCTTTTGTGGCATGCGGCGGTAACCTTAGATAAAAACGATGTAGAGCAAGCACGCAGTGACCTGCGGGCTGCCGCCGCTGCGCTGGATGATGCGCTCAAAAATCCCGGCGATAAGGCCGCGCTCAAAGAGGCGCTGAAACGCTACCAGCAAGCCATGAGCGCCTATCTCCAGCAGCTTGCCGCCGAATCGGGCAATGCCCCGCCGCCGGGTGCATCAAGCGCCAGCAACGCGATGGCCGGTGATTTAGCCGCCATGCTGCAGCAACTCGCGGAAAGCGGCGATACCGCCAGCGCGGCGGCGTTGCTTCAAAAAATGCAGGCACTGATGGAACGCCTGCGCGGCGGTGCGCCCAGCCCAGAACAGCTTGCCGCACAGCAAGCCGCGCAGGAAATCCGGGCGCTGCAGCAAAACCAGCAACAACTCTTGCAACAACTGCGCAGCGGGGGCGCGCCGCTCGATACACTTCAGCCCGCCCAGCAAGCCATTAGCGATGGTCTTCGCGCCGTGCAGCAGCGCCTTGCAGAGGCAGGCGCAAACACACCGCCGCTTCTGCGCCAGGCGGAAAACAGCGCCGCTTTTGCCGCAGAAGGCCTTGGCAACAATGATTACGCCCAAAGCGAAGCCGGGCAAACCAAAACCCTGGAGCTACTCAGCGATGCGCTCAAAAACATGCAGCAGCAATCCGGTATGATGCAGCTCAGCGGCGCGGGGCTGGCCGATGCGCTGGGGGCGAGCAGCATCCCGGTTCCCGATAACGGCGCGGCGGGGACGCTGCGGGCGCTGGTGGAAGAGCTGCGCAAACGCGCGAACGACGGCAGCCGCACCGAGCGCGAGCGGCGCTATCTACGGGAGCTGCTGGAGAATTATTGATGCGATTTGAATGCGCCCTTACAGCCGCCTTCAAAGGTCAATTCTTAAAAAGAAACGGCGTCATCTCGACCGCAGCAAAACCGCCCGGTTTTGCTGCGCTTCGAGGTCTCATCTCCCTTGCACAAAGATCCCTCCGCGCCGCCGCTAACGCGGCTTTGGTCGGGATGACGTCGCTGTCAGGGATGCCCGTTCAGGATAGTCACCCATGACCCCGCGCCTGCCCCGCGCTTTTCTAACAACCTTCAGCGCGTTGGGTTATCTTGCGGTTATCTTGCTGCTGCTGTGGGTCTCGCTGGGCGCAGCGATACCGCAGGAGCAGCAACGTGCTCTCGTCGCACTCGGTCTCATCGGCGTGTGGCGCTACGGCTGGTGGGGGCTGAACGGGGTTCGGGCGCTGCTTTACCGCTTTGCCGTATACCCCCGCATCAAGGTGCAAACCGCCGCCGTAAGCCGCCAACGCCCGCCCATTGCCGTGGTGGTGACCGCTTATCGCATTCCGGGGGCGCTGCTGCTACATGTGCTGCGTGCGTTGTTTTTCGCCTCCATACGCTATGGCGGCACGGTGACCATTGCGCTCAGCGTCAGCACCGCCTCTGAGGCCGCCCGCGCAGTCCGTATCGCCGCGCGGCATATTCACAACCCCCAGCAAACCCGGCTGCTCGTTGAGGTTCAGGACGGCAGCGGCAAACGCGCCGCGCTAGCCAACAGCCTCAAGGCCATACGCACGCAATCCCCCCGCCCGCGCGTGGTGGCGCTGATGGATGGTGACGGCATTGTGCCGCCGGATATTTTTGAACGCTGTATCCCGCATTTTCTGGCAACGCCGGCGCTCGGCGCTCTAACGGTTAACAACCGCGCGCGCGGCGTGTCCTGTCCGCCGTTTTGGGAAAGCTGGATTAATCTGAAACACCGGCTGCGGCATTTTTGGATGTGCAGCCACGCGCTCAGCGGGCGGCTGCTCGTGCTCACCGGGCGGTTTTCCTGTTTTCATGGCGATATTGCGCTCTCACCGCGCTTTATTAACCGATTGCGCCACGACGCCCTGCAGCACTGGCGTTTTGGCACGGTGCGCCTTGTAACCGGGGATGATAAGTCAACCTGGCTGGGCGTTTTGCGCCGCCGCGCCGTGATGCGCTATCTGCCCGATGTGCTCTTGACCTCGATAGAAATGGAGCGCAGCGGCTTTTTCCGGGGCAGCGCGGCCAAAATGCGCCGCTGGTCTGGCAACATGCTGCGCGCGGGGCATATGGCATTAACCGAGCGCGGCTTGCACGTGCCGCTATTTATCCGCGCGGCGCTTGTTGACCAGCGCCTGTCGATTGCAACCGGCCTGCTGGCGCCGACGCTGTGCCTGCTGGCGCTGCTGCACGGCTACTGGCATTGGGCGGGGGTATACCTCGCGTGGCTGCTGCTCAGCCGCCTTATCTGGGCGCTCGCGCTCGGAGGCATACAGTTTCGCCCCAGCTGGCCGCTGCTGCTTTTATATAATCAGGTGGCGGGTAATCTTATCAAAGCGCACACCCTCGCCCACTTGGATGAACAGGAATGGTGGCAAAATAAACACACCACGCGGCAAAGTCGCCACCGCCGGCATAATAATCTGCTGCTGTTCCTTGCGGCTTTAACCTTTCTTTATTCTGTTGTCGCCATTACCGGATTGTAACGACGCGCACGGGTGGGTTGCACTCGATGTAAGTATCGTTTAGGAAAACAACAACGTACACCTGTATGAGCGAAACAACAGCACCCCAACAGACAGCCAATGTCATCTATCTGGACAATTCCCAGCGCCGCCAAGAGCGCCTCACCACCGGCCTTGATGCCGAATGGCGCGGGCGCAAGCTGGAGGTTGTTAACTGGGCGGTTGGCGGGATTGGGCTTATCTATCCCGGCTGCCCGTGGGGTCTGCATGAGCGAATTGACTTAACCCTGATTATCCAGCTCAGCGACGGCTCCCTGCCCGTTCAGGCAACGGCCATACTGGTGCACAGCAACCCGGACAGCCATTACATTGGCCTGCGCTTTGTTGATATGCGCGAATCCAGCAGCCTGAT
>JAJTHO010000109.1 GCA_021297975.1 Alphaproteobacteria bacterium | reverse complement strand
GCCGCATCCGTGCGGCTCATGGCGCTCGTAAACTCAGTTGACAACATCACCGTGCGCACGTTTTCAGCGCCCAAGGCATCAACCGCCAGCGCCAAAACCAGCGCCGAATCAATACCGCCGGACAGCCCCAGAAGCGCGGAGGAAAAACCATTCTTCCGCGCATAATCGCGCAACCCGAGCGTTAAAACCGTATAGATTTCCGCAAGCCGCGCTGTTTCTGCAAACGGCTGCTTTTCCTCAGAAACAAGCTCTATCGACTCAACACAATGCCCCGCTGTAAACGTTTGCACGCCGCGCGCATCCAGCGCAAAGCTGCCCCCATCAAACACCACATCATCCTGTCCGCCGACAAGATTCACATACACCAGCGGCAGCCCGGTTTCCGCAACGCGCTGGCGCGCTGCGCTAAGCCGCTGCGCCTGTTTCCCCTGCTCATACGGCGAGGCGTTCAGCGTTATTAACACGTCTGCCCCCGCCACTTTAAGCGCCGCCGCGCCGCCGGGATACCAAAGGTCTTCGCATATTTGCACGCCCAAGGAATGGCCGCGAAAGTTTAACGGGGCGGGCAATTCGCCCGGCGTGAAATAGCGCCGCTCATCAAACACGCTGTAATTGGGCAGCTGATGTTTATAGGTCACACCCGCGATTTTTCCGCCGTCTAACAGCAATGCGGCGTTATACAGCGTGCCGTCCTCGCCCCGCCACGGCGCACCGATAAGAACACCCGGCTCATCCGGTTGCTGCGTTTCCGCAAGGCGCAGCACCGCCGCGTGAACACTCTCAATAAACGCAGGGCGCAACCACAAATCCTCCGCCGGATACCCGGAGATAAAACATTCCGGAAAAACCACCAAATCCGCTTTGCCCGCCATCGCCGCACGCGCTTTTAAAGCCGCATCAAGATTTGCAGCAACAGCGCCCACGGTTGCATTCAGCTGCGCGGCGGCGATACGGAGGGGTTTTAAAGCGGTCATGAATAGGCTGTAGCGGGTTGTTGCTTGAGGCTCAAGTCATCTGAAAAATCTTGACAGGTCAGACCAAGTCAGACTATAATTAAGCCTATGGAAACACATCTTAATATTTCCCAGGCTAAGGCCACCTTTTCGGCTGTGGTTGAGCGCGCTGCCGCGGGTGAGGATTTTATTATTACAAAAATGGGTAAGCCCTACGCCAAAGTTACTAAGATTGAAGAGCCTAAAAAGAAAAAGCTCTTGGGTCTGTATGAAGGGCATGATTTCAAAATTGCCGATGATTTCGATGAATGGCCTGAAGATATTGCCCGTGCTTTTGGTATGATTGATTAATGCAGCGCGGCACCCTGATTGATAGCAGTGTCCTGCTCTGGGCTATGCTCAATATGCCTGGCTTTATCGGCGCTAAAACAAGAATGATTTTGGATGACGAGCATATCAAACGCTATGTCAGCGTTGCCACTTTCTGGGAACTAACCATCAAAAAAAGCATCGGAAAATTGGCCTTTCCCGATGATTTAGTGGAGCAAACCTCTCGCGCTAATATTACCGTTCTGCCCATTGAAAATAGTCATTTAAACAAACTTATTCTTTTACCGCATTTTCACCGAGACCCCTTTGACCGCCTTCTCATCGCCCAAGCACAGGCGGAAAACCTCACCCTGCTTACCACCGACAAAAACATTAAACTCTATGCGGTTGACGTTTTAGACGCAGCAGCCTAAGTACGCCTTCTATGGCAACACACTCTTTTGATATTCTCATTCTCGGCGCAGGCCCCGGCGGCTATGTCGGCGCTATCCGCGCATCGCAACTCGGCTTTAAAACCGCGATTATTGAGCGCGAACACCTCGGCGGTATTTGCCTCAATTGGGGCTGTATCCCTACAAAAGCCTTGCTCCGCGCCTCGGAAATTAACCACATGCTGCATTCGCTATCGGATTATGGCTTTGCCGCCGATAACCCGCGCTTTGATTTTGCGAAGGTGATTGAACGCTCACGCAAAGTTGCTGGCCAGCTTTCGGGCGGTATCAAACACCTGATGAAGAAAAATAAAGTCACCGTGTTTGATGGCCAAGGCCAGCTACTGAGCGGCGGGAAAGTATCCGTGTCGGGCAAAGACGGCAAAGTGACGGAAGAAATCACCGCCAAGCACATCATCATCGCAACCGGCGCCCGCGCCCGCGTGTTGCCGGGCTTAGAGCCAGATGGCCATGTTGTCTGGACATACAAAGAAGCGATGACGCCAAAAGAATTGCCGAAAACTTTATTGGTCGTCGGTAGCGGCGCGATTGGCTCTGAATTCGCCAGCTTCTATCAAAACATGGGCAGCCAAGTCACACTGGTTGAGGTGCAAGACCGCGTATTGCCGATTGAAGACGAAGAAGTTTCCGCCTTTGTTCATAAAGCCTTTGAAAAACAGGGCATGAAAATTATCGTCAAAGGCGCGGTGAAGGCGCTGAAAAAAGGCAAGAACAACGTTGTGGCCACCATCGAGGCGGGCGGCAAAACGGTTGAGCAAACCTTTGACCGCGCCATTATGGCGGTGGGGATTAGCGGCAACGTGGAAAATCTGGGCTTGGAGAAAACCAAGGTTAAGGTGGATCGCGGCCAGATTCTGACCGATAAATTCTGTAAAACAGATGAGCCCGGAGTGTATGCGATTGGCGATGTGGCGGGCGCGCCGTGGCTGGCGCATAAGGCCTCCCACGAAGCGATTATCTGTATCGAAGCGATTGCCGGGAAACACCCGCATCCGCTCAATAAAAACCAGATTCCGGGCTGTACCTACTGCCGTCCGCAAGTGGCAAGCATTGGCCTCACGGAAACAAAAGCTAAAGCCGCCGGACATGCCGTTAAAGTGGGCAAATTCCCGTTCATGGGCAACGGCAAGGCAATTGCGCTGGGCGAGCCGGAAGGCTTTGTCAAAACCGTGTTTGATGCGAAAACGGGTGAGCTGCTCGGCGCACACATGGTGGGCGCGGAAGTGACCGAAATGATTCAGGGCTATGCGGTTGCAATGACCGGTGAGCTGACCGAAGCCGAACTTATGCACACCGTCTTCCCGCACCCGACGCTTTCCGAAATGATGCATGAAAGCGTTCTGGATGCGTACGGCCAAGTGATTCATTTTTAAGGGCATATCCCTTATTATCAACGAAAGAAACCTATTGTGCCCTCAACGCCGCCCGTCCTTAGCGACCAAAACCGCCTGGTTTTTGCAATTGCGCTATCTTTAACGATTCTGCTCGGCTTCCATTATTTTTATGAACGCCCACAGCTTGAGGCGCAGCGCG
>JAJTHO010000094.1 GCA_021297975.1 Alphaproteobacteria bacterium | reverse complement strand
CGCTGCGGCAACGACTGCCGCCGCATCCCTCAGATTCAGCGCCACCCCGCCCACATCCGATTTATGCAACAAGCCATCCGCCACGATTTTAACCGCCAGCTTTTCCCCCGGCCATTTGGCCGCCATTTCCCCGGCCTCTTGCGGCGTTGCGGCCAGCTCTGTTTCAACGGTCGGAATACCCGCATGGCGAAACACGTCTTTTGCCTCAACCTCATGCAGCCACACGCGCCCGGCTTGCTTCGCCCCGGCTAAAATCCCGGCAATCGCCGCCGCGCCAGCCGCATCAATCGGCGGAATGCGCGATGCGCCGTTGCCGTTTGCAGCAGGGCGGCGCAGCGCGGCAACACACGCTGCCTCTGGGCTGGAAAAACAGGGGATGCCAGCGGCTTCCAGCATTAGTGCCGCCTCGCTGGCCGCCGTCCCGCCCAGCCAACTTGCCGTAACCGGCACGGGGAAATCTTGTGCCGCAACGGCAACCGCCTCCGCGCTGGCGGTGCTGTCGGCAACGCCCGTGGGGACATTGAGAATCACGAGGCCATCAACGCCATTGCCGCGCAAATCTTGCTTTTTCAGGACATCCAGCGCGGTTGTATAGCGCCCCGCATCCGCATCCCCGATAATATCAATCGGGTTGCCGCGTGACCATGTTACCGGCAAACGGTCATCCAATGCTGCGAGCGCCTGAGCGGGCAGTTTCGCAAGGCTTCCGCCCGCCTCAAGCACCGCATCCGCCGCAAGAACGCCAAAACCGCCGCCGTTGGTCAGGATAAGCAGCTTGCTACGCGCGGCATCGGGCAGGGGACTAAACCGGCTCATGCTGTGAATACAATCGCGGAAATGGTCAAAATCATCCGCGCGCTGAATCCCCACCTTGTTAAACGCCGCGCTATACACCGCATCAACGCCCGCCATCGCCCCGGTGTGCGATTTTGCCGCCGCCGCGCTGGCGCTGAAACGGCCACTTTTAAGGGCAATGATGGGCTTATGGCTGGCAACGGCTTCGGCTGTTGTTACAAAGCGATTACCGTCGTGAATCCCTTCGATATACAGCGCGATACTGCTGCATTCCGGTGCAAACGCAAGATACGCCAAAACGTCGGCTAAATCCACATCCGCCATATCACCAAGGGATAAGAGATGCGAAAAACCAACCTGATTTTGTTTTCCCCAAGCGGCCATTGCGGTTAACACCGCGCCCGATTGCGAGATAAGCGCAACAGAGCCTGCGGGCGGCATATCATTACCAAACGAGGCATTAAGACCAAGTCCCGGCACGAGAACGCCCAGACAATTCGGGCCGATAAGCCGTAAGCCATGCGCCTTACACGCCTCCAGCAGCTTTGGCTTATCAACCCCCGCCGTCAGGCATAAAACCGTTTTCGCGCCGGTGGCTGCAATATTTGGAATCTCCGCGAGCACCGCCTGCGGCGGAATGGCGATAATCGCCAAATCAACCGTGCTTTCCACATCCTTCAGGAAAGGAATAAAGGGCACGCCCTCCAGCATCCCGCCCTTGGGATTCACCAAGCTAACCCGCACACGGCCTGCCGCACCGAGCAAATTACGCGCAACGATACAACCCACTCTACCCGCTGTGCTGCTCGCACCCAAAAGCACAACATGCCGAGGCGCAAACAGCGTTTCCAGACTCATCGGAGCGCAGCCTTAATAAACGAAACAAACAGCGGATGCGGCACAAGCGGCTTAGACTTTAATTCGGGATGAAACTGAACCCCGATAAACCACGGGTGGTCTTTCAACTCAACAATCTCTGGAAGTTTGCCGTCCGGCGACAACCCAGAGAACAGCAGCCCTGCCGCCTCAAGCTGGCCGCGATAGGCGGCATTAACCTCATAGCGGTGGCGGTGGCGTTCGCTGATAACCTCCGCATCATAAATCGCGCGCACTTTAGATCCCGCAACCAGTTGCGCCTGATACGCGCCAAGCCGCATCGTGCCGCCCAAATCCGATTGCCGGTTGCGGTATTCGCGCTTTCCGGCGCGTTCCCATTCAGTCAGCAAACCAATAAGCTGATGCGCACAAGGGCCAAATTCGGTTGAGCTTGCGCCCTCTAACCCCAGCACATGGCGGGCAAATTCAATAACCGCCATCTGCATCCCAAAACAAATGCCGAAATAGGGGATTTTGTTCTCGCGTGCATAGCGAATCGCGTTGATTTTACCCTGCGTTCCCCGCTCACCAAAGCCCCCTGGAACCAACACCGCATCCACATTTTGCAGCAAAGACGCGCCGCTTTCTTTTTCAAACAGCGCCGCATCAATCCATTTAAGCTTAACATCAGCCTCGTTTTCAATGCCTGCGTGGGTGAGTGCCTCTGCCAGTGATTTATAAGAATCCACCATGCTGGTGTATTTGCCAACAATACCAACCGTTACCGTGCGCTTATGCGACAGCTGGCGCGACACCAGATTTTGCCATCGCGTCATATCGGCAGGCTTTTCATGCGGCAAGCCAAAATGGCGCAGCACTTCGCGGTCAAAACCCTGCTCCTGAAACACCAGCGGGGCTGCATAAATCGTCTGCAGATCCCGCGCCCCGATAACACCTTCGCGGCGAATATTACAAAACAGCGCGATTTTTGCCCGCGCATCGGCGGGTAAGTCTTTTTCGCTACGGCAGACCAAAATCCCCGGCTGAATCCCATGGCTCAGCAGTTCTTTAACCGAATGCTGCGTCGGTTTGGTTTTCAGCTCCCCCGCCGCCGCGATATACGGAACATAGGTCAGGTGAACAAACAACGTCCCGGCATTGCCCAGCTCATGCCCCAGCTGGCGAATCGCCTCTAAAAATGGCAAGCCCTCAATATCCCCAACCGTGCCGCCGATTTCGGCAATAATAAAATCATGTGCGCCGGCATCGTGGGTGATAAATTCTTTAATCGCATCGGTAACATGCGGGATAACCTGAATTGTCGCGCCGAGGTAATCCCCGCGCCGCTCGCGCGCAATCACTTCGGAGTAAATCTTACCCGTTGTGATGTTATCGCCGCGCCGCCCGGCAACGCCGGTAAACCGCTCATAATGGCCGAGGTCTAGGTCAGTCTCAGCGCCATCATCCGTTACATAGACTTCGCCGTGCTGATACGGGCTCATCGTGCCGGGATCAACGTTGAGATAGGGATCAAGTTTACGAATCCGCACGCGGTATCCATGTGCCAACAAAAGCGCACCAAGGGACGCCGCTGCAATGCCCTTACCCAGCGACGAAACAACGCCGCCTGTAACGAAAATGTACCGTGCGGTCACTCAGTCCCCCTATTGCGCCATGGGAACAGCGGGGGCTGCGGGCTGCTCAGTGCTGATTTTCGCGGCTTCATCCGCAAGTGATGGCTTGCTTGACGGCACTTTCGCAAGATACGCCAGCATCAACGACAGGGATAGAAAAATTGCCGCCATCCACCACGTGCTGCGCGTCAGCATTGTTGCCGTGCCGCGTGCGCTCATCACGCCCGACATCTGCGACGAGCTAGCCAAACCGCCGCCCTCGCTCTTTTGCAGTAAAATAATAGCAATCATCAACACCGTGACAATAAGGAGAATAACGAGAACGACAGCTTGCATGGGAAACCTTGGATGTTAGTTAAGACCAATCACCTTAGCGCAGCGTTGCGGCCGCTGCAATCGCATAAAAACTTTTTGCATCCAAACTTGCGCCGCCCACCAGCGCCCCGTGCACATGGGGCAGGCTCAGCAGCGACGCCGCGTTGTCCGGCTTCACAGAGCCGCCATACAGAATCCGCACGCCCGGTGCGAGCGCGGCAATGGCCGCGTGCACTTCCGCAACCTGTTCAGGGGTTGCAACGCGCCCCGTGCCAATCGCCCAGACCGGCTCATAGGCAATAACATACGCGCCGCTTTTCGGCTGCGCTGCGGTGACTTGACGCCGCACAACGGCTAGGGTTTCGCCCGCATCTCGCTCCGCTAATGTCTCGCCAACGCACACTATAGGCACAAGATTATTTATCTGCGCCGCCGCCACTTTTCGTTTCAACAGCGCATCATCTTCCCCGTGATACTGCCGCCGTTCGGAATGCCCCACCAAAACATACTGACACCCCAGCTCTGCCAGCATCCCGGCGCTAATGTCGCCGGTAAACGCGCCCTTAGGCTCTGCGTGGCAATCCTGACCGCCGTGGGCTATCGTGCTGTTACGAAGCAACGATGACACCTCAGACAGCGCCGTAAACGGCGGAAAAACAGCAATATCAACACCCGGCAACGGTGCCTCTGCTAATGCCTGTTCTAATGTTCGAATTATGCCCGATGTTTCGGTTAAAAGCCCGTGCATTTTCCAATTTCCTGCAATGAGCG
>JAJTHO010000065.1 GCA_021297975.1 Alphaproteobacteria bacterium | reverse complement strand
GCCCTCAGCATGGATATAGGATATTTCTTTCAGCTTTAACGCACCTTCGAGCGAGATGGCATAATGTGCGCCCCGGCCAATATACAAAACATCCTGTGCGTGCTGAATATCATCGGCCAGCTCTTCTATAGCACTTGCCAGCCCCAGTGCCTGATTCACCACATCCGGCACGGATAAGAGTTCCCGCAGCGCCGCTTGCTGCGCCTTAGCGTCAAGTCGTCCGCGTGCCGCGCCCGCGCTCACCGCCAAGGCGGCCAGCACCATCAGCTGCGTGGTAAACGCCTTGGTTGAGGCAACCCCGATTTCGGGCCCGGCGTGGGTGTGCAGCACCGCGCCTGCTTCGCGTGCCATACTGCTGGTGGGAACGTTCACTATCGCCAGCGTTTTTGAGCCGCCCTCTTTCGCATAGCGCAGCGCCGCCAGCGTGTCCGCCGTTTCCCCCGATTGCGAGATAAACAGCGACAGCGTCGCCGCATCATCCACAAACGGGCGATAACGATATTCAGAGGCAATATCCAGATTCACCCGCAGCCCGGCAAACTGTTCAAACCACGTCCGCGCCACCATCCCGGCATGAAACGAGGTGCCGCAGGCAACAATGCGCAGCTCACGAATATCAACCCAGGAAAACGGCAACGGCGGCATTTTAATGGATTTAGAGGCCGCATCCACCACAGTGAGCAGCGTATCGCCAAGTACGGTTGGCTGCTCAAAAATTTCTTTCGACATAAAGTGCTTGTGTGCGCCCTTGCCCACCACCGCGCCGGAAAGGCCGCTGTTGCTGATGGCGCGCTTGACGACCTTGCCCTTTGCATCGCGCACTTCCGCCGATGATGGCGTTAAAATGACCCAATCATCATCTTCAAGATAACAAATGCGATGCGTTAAATGAGAGAGAGCGATCGCATCCGAACCGAGATACATCGCCCCCTCCCCATACCCCACAACTAAGGGGGAGCCGCGCCGCGCCCCAATCAGCAGATTCTCATCCCCCGTAAACAACAGCGCCAGCGCAAACGCCCCGCGCAGCCGCTTCAGCGTTTTTTCCGTCGCGGCAATCGGCGCATCGCCTTTGTTCAGATAATCGGTGAGTAAATGCGCGACGACCTCGGTGTCTGTTTGCGATTCGAAGACATGCCCCGCGGCTTGCAGCTCGGCTTTTAGCTCGAGAAAATTCTCAATAATGCCGTTGTGCACCACCGCGACTTTATCGGTTGCGTGCGGATGGGCGTTGGCTGTTGTTGGTGCGCCGTGGGTTGCCCAGCGGGTGTGGCCAATGCCGATGCGCCCCGGCAGCGGCTCTTGGAACAGCAGTGCGCCGAGGTTTTTCAGCTTCCCTTCCGCCCGGCGGCGCAGCAGCAGCCCGTTTGATAGCGTGGCCAACCCAGCGGAATCATAGCCCCGGTATTCAAGGCGTTTTAAGCCTTCCAGTAAATCATCCGCCACATCGCCTGTTTTCGCGATAATACCCACAATGCCGCACATAGTACATCCTTTACATCCAGTCGGTCATCCTGAGCAGCGCAAAATCGCAGATTTTGCACCGTCGAAGGATCTCCCCTAAACTATAGGGAGATTCCTCGACAGCACAAAACCTAAAGGTTTTGCTTGCTCGGAATGACGCCATATTTTTACACAACGCTGTTTAACGACAAAAATCGCGTTTGACGAGAGGGGACTGTGTACTTTTCGCATGTTCCCTGCCATAAACCCCTGCCATGGCAAACCGCGTCCTACTCTCTCTTGAAGAAGCCCAGCTCACCTATGGCGGCAAGCCGCTGTTTACAGACCTGAATCTGCATATCAGCGAAGGCGACAAGATTTGCCTTGTGGGTAAAAACGGCGCGGGAAAAACAACGCTAATGCGGCTTATCACCGGCGAGATTGAGCTGGATGGCGGCAAGCGTTTTGTGCTGCCGGGGCTGCGGATTGGTTATCTGGCGCAGAATGTTCGGTTTGACCCCGATGCGACGGTGAAAGATTTTATCCTCGAAGGCCTGCCTGAAAATGAGCGCAGCGCTGATAAGCATTACCTTGCGGATATGATGACCGACCCGCTGGAGCTGGACGGCGCGGCGCTGATGCGCACGCTATCGGGCGGCCAGCTGCGCCGCTCGGCGCTTGCGCAGGCTTTGCTGGCAGAACCCGACTTATTATTGCTGGACGAGCCAACGAACCACTTAGATTTAAACGCCATTCAATGGGTGGAAGACTACTTAAAAACCTATCGCGGCGCGCTTTTGTGTGTCTCCCACGATCGGGCGTTTTTAGCCGCGATCTCCACCAGCGTGTTCTGGCTGGATAGAGGCCAGGTGCGCATTGCGCCCGAAGGCTATGCCGGGTTTGAAGCCTGGGCAGAGCAAATGCTGGAGCAAGAAGCCCGCGAGCTGCAAAACATGGCGAAAAAGCTGCAAGCGGAAGTGGACTGGACGCAAGGCGGCGTCACCGGACGGCGCAAGCGCAACCAGCGCCGCTTAGCCGAACTCCATCGTTTGCGCGCCAAGCTAAAGGCGGATAAGAGCTCTTATAATGAAACAACACGCGGGATTTCGATTGACCCGCTCACCCCGGTTCAGGCCTCTAAAATCGTTGCGGAATTTAGGGTGGTCAGTAAGAAATTCACGGATAAACCGATTCTGGATAGCTTTCATCTCCGCATCATGCGCGGCGACCGCATCGGGATTTTGGGGCGGAACGGTTCGGGGAAATCCACGTTTTTGAAACTGCTCACTGGGGATATTGAGCCGGATACCGGCACGGTGTTTCGCTCTAAAACCATTGATATCACCTATTTTGATCAAAACCGTGTGCTGCTAGACCCGAAAAAAAGCCTGTGGGATACTCTATGCCCGGACGGCGGGGATTATGTGGCGCTGGGCAATCCGGAAAACCCCCGGCTGCGGCATGTGTGCGGCTATCTGCGCGATTTTTTGTTTGATCCGAAAATTGCCCGCGATTTGGTGGGCACGCTATCGGGGGGGCAGCAAAACCGCCTGATGCTGGCGAAAGTGCTGGCACAGCCCGGCAACGTCCTGATTCTGGATGAGCCGACGAACGACCTCGACATGGACACGCTGGATATGCTGCAAGAGATTCTCGCGGATTTTCAGGGAACCCTGCTGATTGTAAGCCACGACCGCGATTTCCTAGACCGCACGGTGACAAAGGTT
>JAJTHO010000139.1 GCA_021297975.1 Alphaproteobacteria bacterium | reverse complement strand
CGGGCGCGTGTTAAAGGCCGTGTCCCAAAATTTAGCGTAACTGGAATTCAAAAAATCCTCAGTGAGGCCGCTGTCGTTACCGCGCCCGCTGAAACTGCTGCGCGGCTCTGCGGCAGGAGCCACAGGGCGCAGCTGTAGCGGATTTTGCCGCACCGGTACTGCCGGCGCAGCAATGGGGGGTATAGCGGGATGCAAACGCGGCGCTTCTGTGGTCGGTTTTGCTGCAGGTGGGCTTGCTGGCGGTAACGGCGCAGGTGTCTTTATTTCTGAAGGCGCAGGAGTTACCGGCGGCTCGAGTGTGACAGCGCTGTTCAATTTTGCCCGCAATGAGCGCACGGCTTTATTGTCTCGCGGGATTGTCCACTGATGAACCATTGTTCCGGTAAGCGCGGCGCGCGCGGCGCGAATTTCCTCATCGGAAAGATGCAGCTCGTCGTCGGCTGATTTTGGGCGCTCTGTAATGGCGGCGGGCAGCGGCACATAGACAAACTGCGCTACCATCTCGCGCATGTCGTCGGCGACGGATTCGAAAGACTGCGCGTTAAATGCTGTGGGTGAAACTTCATTCAGCAACGCCGCATCGGCCTTGGTTATGGGTCGCTCTGCTGCGCCAACAAGAAACGATGTTCCCAGCGCGGGGCGCCACGGGCGATACCATGATTCTTTTTTTGGGGTCAGCACCTGCGGCACTACGTCAAACATCGGTAGCGGCTGATCTGTCTCTAGATAGGCGACGTCAATCGGTTGGCCAACTGATTCGAGCCAATCTGCTTCAGCCGTTGCGATGTGAGCGTGGAGCGTGTCCATATACTATAGTGTAGTATATCACATCTGTGCTGTGCGCAATATTAACGCTAAAACTATATGTGTTTTATATCACTATAGTAATACCCTTGTAGAAATAACAACGCTCTAAGGTCACTATGAATAATATGCAGCGAGACCTGCCGAGCTAAAGCTGGCTTAGGTTGAAAGGCAACACCGAGTCCAGCCGTTTCCAGCATCAAGAGGTCGTTCGCCCCGTCGCCAACCGCCGCCGCATCAAGCTGGCTGAAATCATAGATGCCGCACAGCTCATGCAGTACTTTTTGTTTGGTGAAACGGTCTTGAATAGGCTCTTCTACTGTGCCGGTTAGCTTGCCGTCTGCAACATGCAGCACATTCCCGAAATCATGATCAAAGCCCAGCTGTTCGCGCACAACCGAGGTGAAATTGCGAAAGCCGCCGGATACCAGCGCAGTTTTAACGCCGTGCGCCTTCATCGTTGCAATCAGCGACCGCGCGCCGGGGATATAATGCATCCCGGCCAGGACTTTTTCGATGCTATCCGCTGCCAGGCCGGAAAGCAGCCCCACCCGCTCGCGCAGCGCATCGTGAAAACTGATGTCGCCGTTCATCGCCCGCGCGGTGATAGCGGCGACTTTCTCACCCAGCCCGGCAAAAACCGCCAGCTCATCCAGCGTTTCGCCCGCAACAATCGTTGCATCCATATCACAGAGCAGCAGCTTTTTCCGGCGCAGACCCGCCGGGGCAAAGACATTTATATCAACGGGAAGCGCGGCAAACTGGCTGCGCAGGGCGGCGCACAGACCCGCCGTGTCCACCGTATCCGGCAACGCCCATTCGGCTGCGTGCCCTTCCCATAATACCGTTGCAGGGGTTTTAACCGGCAGCGCGGCTTCGATCGCGGAGCGCAGGTGTGTATCGACAAGTGGGGTAGCAGTTGCCAAAACAGAACAAATAACGGACATATCTTCTTATGCCGTCCCTTTCTTTTCCGAGCAACCCTTCTGTGTGGCTTATTGCCGGTGCGACGGCATCGGGAAAAAGCGCGCTGGCGCTGAGCCTTGCCGAGGCGCACAACGGCGTGGTTATTAACAGCGATAGCATGCAGCTTTATGCCGGGCTGCCGATTCTGTCGGCGCAGCCGGATACGCCGGAGACTGTGCCCCATGTTTTATATGGCTATGTTGATGCGGCGGTGCGCAGCAGCGTGACAGCTTGGCGGGAAGACGCGACTCGCGCCATTACGGCGGCGTTTGCAGCCGGGCAGCAGCCGATTGTTGTGGGCGGAACGGGGTTTTACCTGCGTGTGCTTTTGGAGGGACTATCGCCCATGCCGGACATCGCGCCCGATGCGGCGGCAGCATGGCTTAGCGCGCAGCAGGAGACACCGGTTGCGGCGCTGCGCACACGATTGCTCGAGTGTGACCCTGTCCTTGCCGCCCGGCTTTATCCGGCTGACCGGCAACGACACCTGCGCGGCTTGATGGTGTTTGAGCTGACCGGGGTTCCGCTATCCGTTTGGCAGGAAAAACCGGGGGTTGGTCTGGGCTATCCCGCGTGGCGGGTTTTACTGGATATTCCGAAAGAAAGGCTGAACGCGCAGATTATTGCACGAACGGATGCGATGCTGGAACGGGGCGTTTTAGAGGAGGTTTCCGCCTTTCGCCGCCATGGGCTGAGCGAGGACTATCCGGTTACGAAAACCCTGGGGTATAAGCCGCTGTGCGCACATTTAGACGGCACGCTCAGTCTTAGCGGGGCGCGAGAGTTTCTTATTAATACCACCCGGCAATACGCCAAACGGCAGCGCACCTGGTTTCGGCATCAGTATCGCGCTGATTGTGTGCTCGAAAAAGTACAAGTGTAGTCGCCTTACAACAAAAATGAAATTTTCTGCATATTTCACAAAACTGTCACTTTTAAATGTGCGTCATCTTGTTATTGCTAATGCGCTGTATCACAGCATAAGTACGCAATCTGAAGTATATATTTTAAATTTACTAAAGGATAAGCCATGAGCGACTTTGCGACAGTGAACAATCCCAGTAAGCGTTTTAAACACTATCTTGAGCTAAAAGGCGCCACGGGCAAAAAAGTTTTCTATAGACCCGACCGATTTAATGCCCGCGAGACCTTTCGCAGCGGCCTCCCGGAGATTACCTTAGACGGTCAGTCCTTTACCCTCCAAAATATCAGTTTTTCCGGCCTTGCTGTTGATATAAAAAATACCGCAGCCCCCCTGCCCGCTCTGGACGAGCGCGTGCCTTGTGTTGTAAAATTTCATGACAATGTTTTGTTTGAATCCACCGCCCGCGTGACGCGCCAGGACGAGACAACCCTTGCTGTGCAGTTTACTGAGCGGGTGTGTGATGTTGTTTCCTTAAAGCTGCAATATGAAGATGTTGAAATTCAAAAGCAGCTTTTGGAAACGGCCTTGACCCGACTTGACCTTGTCTCCTCCGGTTTTAAAGAACTGTGCGCGGATATGGTGTTTTTCCTCCGCCGGATTGAACACATGGCCAGCAGCCGCCAATTGCTTGTT
>JAJTHO010000003.1 GCA_021297975.1 Alphaproteobacteria bacterium | reverse complement strand
GCGGCTTTGCGCAGAAAAAATGCCGCATCAAAGACCGGCTGCCTCATTAAAACAGCAACAAGCGCGATGCTGATAAAGGCAACCATATAATATTCTGCCATAAGCGTAAAAATCATCGGCGCGATAACGGCGTTAAACAGCCCGCCCAGCATCCCGCCCAAAGACATCCAGAGGTAAAATTCGGTCAGGCGGCCTGTTTCTGGCTTGCTCTGCGCTAAATGCCCATGAAAAAACCATGCCATCAAGAAAAAGTATGCAACATGAAAGCCCAGTACGGTAAAGCCGTGCAGCGGTATCATGAGATTAACGCACACAAGCAGTAGTAAAAGTGTTGCCAGTGCAAAGGTAATCCAGCGCAGCGGCAGGCGTGAGGCTGCGCCAAACACAAGAATAAACGTAAGTAGATATAAGCCTAACGGCACGACCCAGAATAAGGAAATCGCGGCAATATCGGTTGTGACATAAGAAGTCAGTCCCAGCATCAGGCTGGAGGGAATGGCCGCGAGGATGACCCAGCTTAGGGCTTGGGTTCGGGTAATTTTTGGTGCGGTTGTTGCCGTGCTCTGCTGAGCCTCGTGCCGAAGAATCGACAACGCACCTGCGCCCAGAAAACACAGACCCAGCACGCCATACCCCAGCATCCACAGGTGTTTTTGTTCGGAAAGCCCCATCATGGCTTCTATGCCAAACGGATAGGCTATCAGTGCGGCCATGCTGCCGATGTTGCTGGCGGCATAGAGGAAATAGGGATTTGCCCTGTGCGTGTGGGTTGTGAGTGAAAACCAGCGCTGCAGCAGCGGCGCGCTCGCGGCGATTACAACAAACGGTAAGCCAATGCTTTGCAGTGCAAGCAGTAAGACCCAGCCAACGGGTTGCTGCGGAATCTCATCGAAGGCAGGAATACTAAGCGGCAGCACCAAAAACGCGGCTATGACGAGCGTAACATGGAGGCCAACTTGTGCGCGGATAGGCAGGTATTTTGTTAAGCAATGCGCATAAAAATAACCGCCCAGAAGGCTGGCTTGGAAAAACAACATGCACGTTGTCCAAACCGCCGACGAGCCGCCCAAAACGGGCAGTATCATCTTGGCAAACAGAGGCTGGATAAGGAAAAGCAGAAACGCCGAAACGGTGACCGCAAGAGTAAAAATGATGGTTTGCACGCGCTGCACGGTAGTCCCCTTTGAATACTTTATTTAGCAAGGCCATAGGCAAGCTAATTAGTTTTAAAAGGGTTAAGCGGACGGATGATAGGGCGTCAATGTAATTTGGATTTATCCTGCGGCGCTTGTAAATCGGCATGAAACGCGGCGAGCGCCAGCTGTTTACGCCGCGCGATGTGCTCTGGCGAGGCTGTGCCGCTTTGGGCTTTGCCGCCACTGATAAGCCGAACCTTGGTGCTGGCTTCGATTTCAGCCGGGGACAGCGCCAGGCAATTCTCGACCTTTGCGCCAATCCAAAGCGCATCGCTGATATTCGCCCCGGCGAAATTAGCGCCACTGATGGAGGCATGGCTGAAATCAACACGCTGCATCTGCGCATTTTGGAAGTTGGTGTTGCGCAGCGTTGCGCCGCGAAAGCTGCTTCCGCTCAATACCGTGTCGCTGAAATCCATATCGCTGATGCTGAGGCCAGAGAAATCCATGCCGCTTAAATCAAGCGTTGTGGGGCGTTTTTGCGCAAGACCTCGGCGCAGCGCCGTGAGTTCTTGCAACGTTGCCACAATCTCGATGCTGGTGGTGCCGCGCAGCTGGGTATCGCTGCACAGCGCTTTGAGATACGCGCCCAGCACAATCAGCACGCGCCCACCCGCATCCGTGCTGAGATGCCCCAGCGCGCCGAGTTGCTGGACAGCGGCGAGGCGCACCAGCCGGTTGCGATCGCACAGGTCAGTAATCAACTTGCCGAGGTTGTTGCTGGTTGCAAGCGTCATGCGGGTTTCTAAGCCCTTCATGCGGCGCTGCTGGAGGGCGGCAAAGACGCCAAGACCGATGACCACAAAGATTAGCCCCGCTGCAAGCGGCAGCTCGGCGCTTTTCCAAACCTTATCCAGCCAAGATTCCTGTACCACCTCGATTGTTGCCGTAAAGCCGGGGCGCTCAATTTGAATGGGGGCGGGGATAGTGGTTGTTAGGGCATGAGCGGCCAGGGCGCTGAGTATTAAAAAGGCGAGGGCGGTAAGATGCAGCATAACGAAAGCGCGGCACGGGCGGGCAAGGGTGCCGAGGCGTGTTGTGGGTTTTTTATGAGCCATAGATGTCTTTCAGTTATAATTAAATTTATGCTTATTTAAGTAACGCTGTATGTGGCGGCGCGCACAGCTGTCAACTTTTTATGTGACTATTTTACCTGCATCTTACCTCCGCCATTTTTTAATGATGTCATTCCGAGCCAACAAAACCTTTAGGTTTTGTGCCGCCGAGGAATCTCATTGTTATTCTGGGGGAGATCCTTCGATTTCGCAAAACCTCTGGTTTTGCTGCACTCAGGATGACCCCATTGAAATGTGTGCGGTCATAAATGCCCATGTACGAAACAGTTGCATTTCAGGGCGCGCTGTCCTACAAGACTCGCAAGTGGGCTTTTGCCCACTTTTTTATTGGTTTTATCGCATTCGCTTATGGCACTAAACGACACACTGTTAACCGAGATGCGCGGCTTTATTGAGAGCTTGGGCTATCGCCTTGTGCGCGCACAGCTTACCTCTGGGCGGCAACGCGCCACGTTGCAGATTATGGCAGAGCCCTTATCCGGCGCGGGGATGACGCTGGAAGGCTGCGAAAAAATCAGCCGGATGCTCAGCCCATGGCTGGATGTGCATGAGCCAACCGCGAGCGCCTATGTTCTAGAGGTCAGCTCACCGGGGATAGACCGTCCCTTGATGATTCTGGCCGATTACCAGCAGTACGTGGGTTTTGATGCCAGTATTGAGCTGATTTTACCGGATGCCGGGCAAAAACGTTTTCGGGGCACAATAACAGAGGTTGCCGGCGATACTATACACCTCAACGTGGCCGGCTCACCCCGTGCTTTTGCCTTTACAGCGATTAAAGCCGGGAAACTGGTGATGACTGATGCACTAATTGCCTATGAATCCGCACGCATGCGTGCTGTAACACCTTCACCCCTTTTAGAGGAGCCTGCTTAATATGACCCGTGGTGAATATCTTTACATTGCTGATACCGTTGCCCGCGAAAAGGCGATTGACCGCGAACAAGTGCTACTCGCTATGGAAGCCGCCATGGGGCGCGCCGGACGCACAAAATATGGCGCCGAGCATGAAATTCGTGCGGTGATAGACCGCAAAACCGGCGCGGTGCAGATTGAGCGCGTGCGTTTTGTCGTTGAGCTGGTTGAAAACGAAGTAACCCAGCTCAGCCTAGAAGACGCCCAGCGCATAAAGCCGGGTGTGCAGATTGGCGATGAGATTGTCGATGTGTTGCCGCCAATGAATTTTGGCCGGGTGGCTGCGCAAACAGCGAAACAGGTTATTGTGCAAAAAGTGCGCGAAGCCGAGCGTTCTGGGCAATTTGAAGAATTTAAAGACCGCGTGGGCGAGATTGTCTCCGCAACGGTTAAGCGGGTGGAATTTGGCAACCTGACCATCGATTTAGGCCGCGCCGAAGCCTATATCCGCCGCGATGAACTCATCCCGCGGGAAAATTTCCGCCAGGGTGACCGCATCCGCGCCTATATTTATGATGTGCGCAAAGACGCGCGGGGGCCCATGATTCTGTGCTCACGCACGCACCCGCAATTTTTAGCAAAACTTTTTGCCCAAGAAGTACCAGAAATCTTTGACGGCATTATCGAAATTCGCGCGGTGGCGCGGGATCCGGGCAGCCGGGCGAAGATTATTGTCTATACCTCCGATGGTTCAATTGATCCCGTCGGCGCGTGCGTTGGGATGCGCGGCAGCCGCGTTCAGGTTGTTGTTCAGGAAATGCAGGGCGAAAAAATCGACATTATCCCTTGGTCGGATGACATGGCGAGCCTTGTTGTGCGCGCCCTCGCGCCATCCGAAGTCACCAAAGTGGTGCTGGATGAAGACAAAAACCGCATCGAAGCGGTGGTTCCCGATGAGATGTTGAGCCTTGCCATTGGGCGGCGCGGTCAGAACGTGCGCCTTGCCTCGATGCTACTCGGTATGGATATTGATATCACAACCGAATCCAAAGAATCAGAGCGCCGCGCCGAAGAAGTGAAGGCGCGTACAGACCTCTTTGTTCGCGCACTCGATGTGGATGATGTTATTGCCCACTTACTTGTGGGTGAAGGATACGGCGCAGTGGATGACATTGCCGAAGCAAACCCTGCGGAACTCGCCAGCATCGAAGGCTTTGACGAGAACGTGGCCGCGCAGTTGATTCAGCGCGCACAGGCCTTTATTGATAACGAAAAAGCCGAATTCACCGAGAAAAGCGAACGCTTGGGTCTTGATGAGCAACTGGTTACGGCAACAGGATTGCCGCTGCGGATTGTCTCGATTCTGGCCGATAAAGGCATCCGCACACTGGATGACTTGGCGGATTTGGCAGCCGACGAATTGCAGGAAATGATTGCCCCCGAACAGCTTACCACCGAAGAAGCGCAGGACGTCATTATGGCAGCGCGGGCGCATTGGTTTGCGGATGAAGCGCCAGCGGAAGCAGCAGGCGGACGGTAATTTTTTCAGGGCGGCGGGTTGCGATGACGGCGAACGATATGTAGGATAGAAATAATGAGCGATACGGCAGACACTGACACCAAACTGAGCCTGTCAGGCGGCGCGGGGAAACTTGAGCTCAAGAAAAAGATTGACCTCACCAAGCGTCCGGGGACGGGGAGCGGTAAAACCGTAACGGTCGAGGTTAAGCGTAAGCGTATCGGCGCGCCAACAGGATTACCGCTCGGCGGCGCCTCTTCGGGAGGCGGCACATTGAGTGCGCGCCCCGCATTATCGCCAGCCCCCAGCACTCCCGCTGCAACGTCTGCGCCTGCTGCACCTAGCCAGCCAGCAACACCAGAGCCGCTGCGCACCGTTATATCGGTAAAGCCGCCAGAGCCAATCGCGCCCGCGCCAAAAGTGGAAACCCCTAAGCCTGTTGCTGCTGCAACGCCAGCACCCGCACCGCGCCCGGCTGTGGCCGCGCCGTCTGCGCCGGAAAGTTTACGCCGTATTACTAAGTCGCCCGTCTTCAGTCAGCCTTTGGTGCGGACGCCGCAACCGACAAAAGAGCCGCGTTCGGTTCCCGCCAGTTTTGGCACGCCGCTGGTTACGAGGTCGGGCGGGGATTCCAGTCGTCGGCCTGCCGGTGCGGGGGCTGCGCCGCAGCAGCGCATGGGTACAGGCAGTAACAATAGTCAGCAGCGCGCAAAGCCGGTGCTGTCGATGCCGGTGCGCCCCGGTACAACCAATCTTGCTGCTGGGCAATCCATTGGCAACGCGCCGCGCGGCGGGGCGGATGAGCCATTAAAACGGGTGGTGCGCCGCCTGAATGAGCCGTCGTCTACAGCACGCCCACCCGCAAGCCGCCCCGGCGGCACGGCACGCCCCGGTGCACCAGCTGCCCGCCCCGATGCGAATGCGCTGCGTACGGCAATGGCACCGGCGAAACCGGGCATGGGCGTTAACAAAACCAAGCGTCCCGATGGTAAAGACGATGCACGGCGCGGCGAAGCGCCCGCGAAAAAAGACCAGCTACGCCTGAAATCTGGCAAAGTTCGGGTTGTATTATCAGAAGGCAACGAAGTCGTTGACGCAAGCGATCTGCGCAGCCGCAGTGAGGCCTCTGTTCGTCGTCAGCGCGAGAAGATGCGTCTTAAGGAAGATGCGGGCGACCGGGTAAAAATTCAGCGCGAGATAACCCTGCCGGAAGTTATTACCGTGCAGGATCTGGCGAACCGGATGGCGGAACGCACGGCGGATGTGGTGAAAACCCTGATGCGCATGGGCGTGATGGCAACGGCAACACAAACCCTTGATGCGGATACTGCCGAACTGGTCGCGAGTGAACTGGGGCACACGGTGCGCCGGGTTTCCGAAGCAGACGTGGAAATTGGCCTCGGCGGTGATGTGGATGACGGGGGAACCTTGTTGCCGCGTGCGCCGGTTGTCACCATCATGGGTCACGTTGACCATGGGAAAACATCGCTTCTTGATGCGCTGCGCTCAACCGATGTGGTCAGCGGCGAAGCGGGCGGGATTACCCAGCATATCGGCGCGTATAAAGTGCGTCTTGCCAGCGGCAAGTCTATCGCGTTCCTTGATACGCCTGGTCATGAGGCCTTTACCGAAATGCGCGCACGCGGCGCGAACGTGACGGATATTGTCGTGCTGGTGGTTGCCGCTGATGATGGCATTATGCCGCAGACGATTGAGGCCATTGCCCACGCTAAGGCTGCAAAAGTGCCGATTATTGTCGCGATTAACAAGGTGGATAAGCCAGGGGCAGCGCCGGATAAAGTGCGCACCGAACTCCTAAACCATAACTTGCAGGTCGAGCAAATGGGCGGCGATGTGCAATCGGTTGAGGTGTCGGCTAAGAAAAAAATCAACCTCGATAAACTCGAAGAAGCCATATTGCTGCAAGCAGAAATACTTGATTTGCGCGCCAATCCGAACCGGGCAGGTCAGGGCACGGTGATTGAAGCCAAGCTTGATACTGGCCGGGGGCCCGTGGCTACGGTGCTGGTTCAGCGCGGCACGCTGCGCGTGGGCGATATTTTCGTTGCGGGCAGCGAATGGGGTAAAATCCGCGCGATTGTCGATGAGCACGGCAAGCGCGTGAAAGAAGCTGCACCGTCCACACCGGTTGAAGTGCTCGGCCTCAGCGGTGTGCCGGAGGCAGGCGATGATTTTGTTGTGGTTGAAAACGAAGCAAAAGCCCGGCAAATCAGCGAGTTCCGCCAAGAACAGCGCCGCAAAAAACTCAATCTTGCTGTGTCGAAAGGCAGCGGGATGGAGGCGTTGTTTGCCAAGATTAAAGTCGGCACGAAAAAAGAGCTGGCGGTGGTTATTAAGGCCGATGTGCATGGCTCGCTTGAGGCGCTGCGCACCAGCTTGCTGAAACTGAAAAACGATGAGCTGGCGGTGCAGGTGCTGCATGGTGGCGTCGGCGGCATTACTGAGGCGGACATCACGCTGGCAAAAGCCTCGCAGGCGATTGTGATAGGCTTTAACGTGCGCGCCAATCCGCAAGCCCGCGATGTGGCGAAACGGGATGGCATCGATATCCGCTATTATTCCATCATCTATGATGTGATTGATGACGTGAAACAGGTTCTCGGCGGCATGATGGCACCAATGATGCGCGAAATCTTCCTCGGCTATGCGGAAATCCGCAAAGTCTTTGATGTGACGAAAGTCGGTAAAGTGGCCGGGTGTTATGTTACTGAAGGGGTTATTAAGCGCGGCTGTAAAGTGCGGCTCTTGCGTGATAACGTGGTCATTCATGAAGGCACGCTGAAGACCTTGAAACGCCTGAAAGACGAAGTCAAAGAAGTGAAAAACAATTTGGAATGCGGGATGGCGTTTGAAAATTACAGCGACATTCGCGAGGGTGATCAGATTGAATGCTTCGAGGTGCAGTCTGAGGCGCGGGCGTTTGCGTAATGCGGCGTTTTAGCGTTGAGGCGTTAATCCTAGCACATAGCCTGCTAGATATAACGACCCGGCGATAACAACGGTTACTGATCTGTCATAGCTTTTGGCGAGGGCGGTAAAGGCGGCGTCCAGATCGGCGCACGCCGTTGCCGG
>JAJTHO010000113.1 GCA_021297975.1 Alphaproteobacteria bacterium | reverse complement strand
GCAACAACGGCTTTTACCTCACCTATCACGGAGGCGGCAATAATTTGCAATATTTCTTGTAAGGTTTGCTGTTTATCGGTTGATAAACCCGGGGTTTTCATGTCCCATGCAAGTTCGCGCACCAAATCTAACCGCTGGCTTGAGGATTGCTGTGTCAGCAGCGCCTCAATATCAGCAGCCGAAAGATGATGGTGGCTGGGTGCAGCGGTGGTCATGAAACCCTCATAAGTTGCATACTGTTACAAAATAGTTAATTCGGCTTTAAAAAACCGCTGAACGCCGCTTCATCAAGGATTATTAGATTTAAGGCCTCGGCTTTTGCCCTTTTGCTGCCCGCATCCGCGCCGCAGACAACAAAATCCACCTTTTTGCTGATACCGGATGCAACCACCGCGCCAACGGCCTCGGCGGCGGCTTTGGCCGCATTGCGGCTCATTGTTTCGAGCGTGCCGGTAAAAACTATCGTTTTGCCAAACAAAGGATGCGCCGCGTCGCCCTTGCGGGTGTAGGGCTCGATTGCAACGGCGGTTTGCAGCGCTTTGAGTTCCTGCTGGTTATTGGGCTCTGAAAAAAACGCGCTCAGCGCCGCGGCTGTTTCCGCGCCGATACCGTCGAGCGCGAGCAGCTGCTCCGGCGTTGCCGCTGTTATCGCCTCTATACTGCCAAAATGCCGCGCCAGCAAATCCGCCGTCATTTTCCCCACCCGGCGAATGCCAAGGGCATAGATAAACCGGGCAAGCGTGAGGGTGCGGCGCTTGGTTATCGCCGCAAATAGATTCGTCATGGCAAGCGCGCCGAAGCCGTCGCGGGTTTCCAGCGCCAGCGCCCCGGCTGTTTGCCGCGCCTCGAGGCTGTATAAATCCGACGGGGTTTTCACGAGATCGTCGCGGTAAAACGCCGCGGCGTTCTTATCACCAAAGCCGACAATATCGGCCGCATCCTTGCTGCAATAGTGAATCAGCCGCTCGACTGCCTGCGCCGGGCAAATAAGACCGCCGGTACAGCGGCGCACCGCCTCGTCTTCTGGCTTTTCCGCGAGGCTGCCGCAGGCGGGGCAGACCAGCTGCGGGATAAAGGCCGCACCCGTTCCCGCGTCCAGCACTTCCGCGATATAGGGTATCACATCCCCTGCCCGCTCGACCCGCACCCGTGCCCCAACGCGCACGCCCTTGCGGGCGATTTCTTCTTCGTTATGCAGGCTGGCGCGGCTGACGACGACACCGCCAATGTTAACGGGCGCAAGCTCTGCAACCGGGGTGAGTGCGCCGGTGCGGCCGACTTGTATCGTAATTGCGTTAATCGTTGTTTCCGCCGCGCCCGCCGGAAATTTCCAGGCAATCGCCCAGCGGGGTGTCTTTCCGGCAAAGCCCAGTTTTTCTTGTAGCGTGAGGCTGTCGATTTTAAACACCAAGCCGTCTATATCATAGGGCAGCGCGGCACGCTCTGCGGCTAACGCGCTGTAATACTGCGCTGCATCGGGGTTAACGGCGTTGCGCGGATTAACCGGGAAGCCCTGTTTAGCAAGCCAGTCCATCAACCCGTGCTGCGTTTCGGCTATGGGCTTGCTGCTAAACCCCAGCGCGTAGGCGAAAAAATGCAGCGGGCGGCTGGCGGTGATGCTGGCATCGAGTTGACGCAGGCTGCCCGCCGCCGCATTACGGGGGCTGGCAAAGGGCGGCTCCTCAGTGGCAGCGCGGCGGACATTAAGCGCAGCAAAATCTTGTTTATCCATATATATTTCGCCGCGAATCTCTATGATGTCCGGGGCGTCTGTGAGCGTGAGCGGGAGGTTTTTTAGCGTGCGAATATTGGCGGTGATATCCTCGCCAGTGTGTCCATCGCCCCGCGTTGCGGCGGTCTTTAGCACGCCGTGTTCATAGGTGAGGTTTACCGATAAGCCGTCTATTTTCGGCTCCGCATGAACGGCGAGCGGCGCATCTTCCGAAAGATTCAAAAAGCGCCGGGCGCGGCGCAAAAACTCACGATACTCATCCTCGCTAAAGGCATTATCCAAGGACAGCATCGGCGCGCGGTGGGGGATTTTCGGGAAGCGGCTATTGCGCGCCGCGCTCACGGGTCGTTCATCCTGGCCGCTGAGCTGTTTTAATTCCAAAACCAAGGCGTCATACGCCGCATCATCCACCAGCGGCGCATCCGCGCCGTAATAGGCCTCATCATAGGCGGCAAGCTGCGCTTTTAAGGCTTGAAGCCGCGCCTCTCTGTCATCAGGCAGCAGCATAATCCGCAACTTTAAGAAGGGCGGCGGCGGCTTGGCGGGCGGCGGTGGTGGTTTCTTCTCCGGCCAGCATCCGAGCGATTTCTTCTAAACGCTCATCCGCTGATAAATACACCGCGTTGAACACGGTGGTTTTGCCCTTATGGCTTTTTTGCGCCAGCAAATGCCGGTCGGCGGCGGCGGCGACTTGCGGCGCGTGGGTTATCGCCAAGACTTGTGTGTGCGCCGCGAGCAATTTTAGCCGGGCGCCAATGGCCGCCGCCACCGCGCCGCCAACGCCCTGATCGGCTTCATCAAACACGAGCAGCGGCAAATCCCCCGCGCTGTTACTGGCGAGACGCAACGCCAACAGCACGCGCACGAGTTCGCCGCCAGAGGCCGCCTCGGCGAGCGCCGCTTCCGGTAAATCGGGGTTGGCTTGGAGGCGAAAGACCACGCTATCGCCGCCCTCATCAGAGATTTTACCAGGCACGGCAGTGACACTGATGCGAAATACGGCCTTGGGGAGTTTCAGGGCTTTCAGCTCCGCCATCACCCCCTTGGTGAGTTTGGCTGCCGCCGTCTGCCGCGCTTCGGTGAGGTGTGTTGCACTGTCATGATACGCGCCGCGAGCGGCACTGAGGATTTTTTGCGCGGACAGCAGCGCCGCCGCGCCGTTATCCAATTGCGCCACTTCATCCGCAAAGCGCGCCGCCAAATCCGGTAAATCATCGGCGGCGCAGCGAAATTTACGCTCGGCATCGCGAAGCGCATAGAGCCGCTCTTCCACTTGATTGAGGCGGTGCGTGTCGTTTGCGCCGCTCTGCAACGCCTCTAACTGTTCTTCGGCGAGACTGAGCGCGTCGCTGGCGGCACTGAGGTGTTCCACCACAGAGCTTGCCGCCGCGCCCAGGCGTTTGCTCAGCCGGGCGGCAAGTGCGGGAACGTCTTGATAGTGCGCGAGTTCCTGCAGCGCCTCAGACACCAGTGCCTCTGTTTTACTGCGCAGATTGAGGGTTTGTTTTTCATCCAACAAGCGTTCGAGTTCGCCGGGTTTTGGCTCTAACGTACTCAGCTCAGCCGCCGCGTGGCGCAGGTAATCTTCACGCTGCTGGGCGGCTTCCAGAGCCGCTTTGAGCCGCTCCGCCTCTAATTCTGCCGCACGCACAGCAGCGGCGCAGCGGCGCACATCAACGCGCAAGGGTTCGGGTGTGAGCGCATCTAAAATACCGCGCTGGCCGGATTCCGTGAATAGACGGTGGGCGCAATGCTGGCCTTGGATTTCCAGCAGCATCCCCGCCGCTTGACGCAACAATGCCAGACTAACAGGGGTATCGTTGAGGAAGGCTTTGCTGCGTCCGCTGGCATCCAAAATACGCTTTACGATAATGGTGTCATCACGCGGCAAATCATGCTCGCTGAACAGCGGCTCCAGCGCGGGGGCTGTGTCAAACACGGCAATAAACGAGGCGCTGGCCGCACCGGGGCGCACCAAATCGGCGCTGCCCTTCTCGCCCAAAGCCAGCAATAAACTATCCAGCAGCAAGGATTTTCCCGCGCCGGTCTCCCCGGTAATCACGGTGAAGCCGGGGCGGCAATCCAGCTCTAGCCGCTCTATCAAGAGAAAATCGCGCACCGAGAGGTGTTGCAGCACCGCGCCTACTCCTTCGGTGCGGGGTTCAGCGGCG